>JAUHVS010000060.1 GCA_030424955.1 bacterium
CTCCGGCGTTGCCGCGTCCTCGACGATGCCCTGCATCGCCTGCGGCGCGGCGCCTTGGATCCGACGCTTCGGCTCGCTCTGGCTCGGTCCGCGAATTTCAACACCCTGCTACTCCCAGCAGTCGTAGCTGTAGTCCGACACGAAGTCGCCGTCGGTCTCGCGGATCACGTTGCCGGCGTCGTCGAACTCGATCGCGTACGACACGGTGCCATCGCACTCAACGCGCCGCAGCTTGGGGCCCTCCGGCTCAAAGGTCGCCGATGCGCCCTCGAAGCGTGGCGCGCCGCCCGTCGACGGCGAGAACCCAGCGAGCCCGCCGGGGTGCCGGCGCTCGGCGATGCGCCCGCGGAAGGTCTCGACGGTGCAGCCGGCGGTCACCTCCACCTGGTCGCCGACCTGCCTGTAGGTCTGGCGGACCTCGCCGTCGACGGACATGGACCGGACCTCGTGCAGGCCGCTCAGCAGCAGGTGATCCCAGAGGGTCTCGGACACATCGCCCGTCGGCGAGCCGTCCCGCGCGAAGAGCTGGGTCGAGCGCCCCGAGAGGATCGCCATGGTCGGCTCGTAGGTGTAGCGCTCGCGCACGTCGACCACGCCGTCCTGGAAGCTCTGGTCCCGCGCCTCGGACTCGATCTTGCCCATCCCCGGGTTGCGGGGCTTGTACGTGTACTGGGCGAACGCCACGATCTCGTCGTTGGCGGTCAGGTGGGTGTTGCGGGCCAGCAGGCGATCCGCCGCCAGATCCCACTCGAGGGTCTCGTAGGTCATGGCAGGGACGTCATCCACGAACGCCCGCAGGGCGGTGTGCTTGCCGTTCGACGCGTCCAGGGTCCAGCGCAGGGTCTCTCCAACAGGCGAGACGTGGACCGCCTCGAGCAGCAGGCCGTCGGCCGTGTAGCGGTACGTCTCGTCTCGCGAGACCCGGTCGTTGGTCTGATCCCGCACGGTCTTGGCGATGAGCCGGTCCTGGTCGTCCCACGCCCAGGTGGTCTGGAAGTCCGTGGCATCGGGGCGCACGGCGTCCCCGACCTCGTCGATGAGCCGGCCCTCCGCGTCGTAGCGCCGCGTCGTCACCCGGACCGGCGCGCCGGCCTCGGACGTCGTGCGCACACACCAGCCCGGGTGCAGGACGGTCGGTCGCGGCCCGGCGTCCGCCGGCTCGACGGCCTGGTCCGCCGGATCGGCGTCGCTGACGCCCTGATCGGCGGCGGCGTCCGCGGCCGGGTCACGGTCGGCCATGTCGCCGCTGGCCATGTCAGCCGTCGGGCCTGCGTCCCCGCCCGCGCCGCCCGCGCCATCGTCTGCGCACCCGGCGCACGTCGCCGCTAAGCACACCGCCAGCAGCAGGGTGAGGTTCCGGTCCATGCTGTGCTCCGTTCTGGTTGGGTGTCCGGCGGATCAGCAGCCGGCCCAGGCAAGGTAGCGGACGGCAGCCGAGAGTGTTGATCTGCTCCACGGCTGCGCGGGCCGGTGTGACGGCCGCCAGCTTCAGGCGCCGGAGCCGCCGCCTCGGGGTCCGAGGCTGTCTCGTCAGGGCGCGGCTGAGGCGGACGCTGGCGCCGAGGTGGGGGCGACCGGTGGCGGCAGCGGCGCGGCGGCCGGGGGCGGCAGCGGCGCGGCGGCCGGGGGCGGCAGCGGCGCGGTGACGAGGGTACGGCGGGCGTCCGAGCAGTGGCCGCCGTCATGCACGTCCACGAACAGGAGCAGCCGGTCGTCGGCGGCCACCACGGGGCCGATGGAGCCAAAACGCGCAGGCGCGCGGATGTCGTCGCCCTCGTCGTTGGTGCCATAGCCCAGGTGCATGGGCACGGTGCCGACGATCTGACCTTCGCCCGCAGGCGGATCGAGCCAGACGGACAGCCGGCGGGCCTTGTCGTCTGGGGTCAGGCGCAGCACGTAGCCCAGCAAGGGCGCGCCGAGGCGGGCCTGCGGGGCGTGCATCTGGATGCCCGCGGGCTGGGTGTGCTGGGCCACCCGCAGATCGCTCAGCGGGGTGAAGCCGCGGCGGCCGTAGGCGGCCACCGCCTGCGCGACGCGGGCGGGCCGCGCGTCCCAGCAGGCCTCGTCCTCGCAGGGCCCGTGGGCCACCGCGGGGGGCTGCGGCGTGAGCCCGGTCGCCGTCACCTTGCCGGTGGCCGTCGTGATCGGGCCGTCGTCCTCGGCGCAGCCGCCCAGGGTCTGTTGGTGGAACCACGCCACCTCGGCGCCCTTCACGCCGATCCAGCCGCTGTAGGGCCGGGCCTCGCAGGGCGCGCCGGGCTGTGCGCAGGCGGCGGCCCAGGCCAGGGAGTCAGCGGGGCGTTCGTACGCCGACAGCGGCGCGAACGCCGGGCCGTCGGGGGCGGCGGGCGCGGCCGACGCGAGGGACGTGGCCAAGGTCCCGAGGAGGCCGACGGCGAGGGTTCTCATGGGGCCCATGGTAGCAGGTGAGGCGGCCGGGGGCGGGCGCCGCGCGCGGGAAAACGCGGGGCCAGGCGCGGGGCGGTGGGGGGCGTGCTGAGGGGTGGGGCGCAGGCCCCGGCGCGGGCCGTGCCGCGCGACGCTGCCAGTGTGCGTTGGAGGGTGTGGGCAGCGCCGGGCGGCGCGGACCGCGCCGCGGGGGGCGGGCGGTCGAGGGCGTGGGGGGGTCAGTCCTCGACGTGCTCGCTCATCAGCAGGGTGCCGCTGGCGAAGTTCGCCGGGTCGCCGCAGTCGTCGGCGGCCAGCTCAGCGGCGCAGCTCGGCGACTGGTCAGGGCGGCGGGGGCTGCTCATGCAGCGGGCGCCGTCCGCGGTCCACTCCGCACCGAAGGCCCAGTCTTCGCTGTCGTAGCGGATGCCGAAGGCGTCGTAGTGGTTGACCAGCGTGCCGTCCTCGGTGTGCGCCGTGCCGTCGCCGCAGTAGTCGGCGCGCAGCATGCGGATGCAGGCCTGGTGGTGCCCACGCAGCGACTTCACCTCGCAGGTCTCACCGTGGCACTCCTCGACGCGGCGCCAGGGCTTGTAGCCGGCGAGCGCGCAGCGGGCCACGGCGTGGCCGTCGCAGCCGAAGGTGAAGGCGTCGTCGCTGGGGACCCAGTCGCCGCCGGTCTCGGTGCCCTCGCTCAGGTCCCAGTAGCCCTTCATGGCGATGGCGCCCACGGGGGAGCCGTCGTCGTCGAGGCCGCACAGCGGCACCCGGCCGCCCTCGGTCTCGTAGGTCACCAGGTAGAACACCACGTCGCGGTGCTGGCGGCGGTCGGGGTGCTTGCCCAGCTTCTCGATGTGCAGGATGACCGCGCCGCCAGCCTCGGTACGGGCGACGAAGCTCGAGCCCACCATGCCCTGCGGGTTGCGGAAGGTGCCCTTGACGTTCTGGCCCGTCAGGCGGGTGCCGACCACGGCCACGTCGTCGAACTCGTGGCCCTTCTTGTCGAGGGCGCCGCCCATCTCGACGAAGACGATCCGCTGGCCGTCCAGGATCTCGCCGTTGAAGCCCACGCCGTTGAGGTCGCGGCCGGCGATGCCCACCCAGCTGCCGATCAGGTTGCCGAAGTAGTCGCCCCCGAACCAGTTGAAGTCGGTGCTGGGGACGTAGAACTGCGCGGTGGCCGGCAGGCTGGTCAGCATGACCGCAGCCAGCAGCAGGCCCTTCAGGTGCGTTCGGTGAAACATCTCACCCTCCTTTCGCTCGCACCAGGGGCTAGAGCAAGCGGAGTGCCAGACGTTCAAGTGTTGATATCTAAAGGGAATTTGGTTTGGTTGGCGGATTCTGCCGGCCGTTTTTGCTCAACTGGGCAGGATTTGCTCAGTGGCGGGGCAGGTCAGGGCTCGGGCAGGTCCGCGCAGACGCGGAAGCCCACGCTGAGGTGGGTGAAGTCCACGCGCACGGGCTCGCGCATCGCTGAGCGGGTGGAGTTGGCGCCGAAGTCGTAGGCGCCGCTGCGCACCACCAGGGGCTGGCCTGCGCCCGGCTGCACCCGCTCCCACAGGTTGCCCGCCATGTCCTGCAGGCCGTAGGGGCTGACCGACTGCGGGTGCGTGCCGATGGCGTCCGGGCCCAGCTTCCCGGGGCCGTAGGTGTCCTCGTGGTTGGCGTCGTCGGGCGCCAGGTCGTGGCCGTGGGGCCAGTCGCGGCCGTCGCTGCCGCGGGCGGCGCGCTCCCACTCCTGGTCGGTGCACAGGCGGGCGCCCGGCACCCGGCCGCTGCGGTCCAGCCACGCCAGGTAGTCCTCTACCTGCACCAGGTTGGTGGCCATCATGGGCAGATCGCGCATGGGCTGGCTGCGGTTGCGGGCGCGGGCGGGGTAGGTGATGGCCTCGTCCTGGTGCGCGGCGTAGGCCGTGCCGTCGAGCTCGAAGGCGAGGCGCCAGCGGCCGTCCGCCATCTGGCTGAGGGACACCGGATCCTGGAAGGCCGACTTGGTGATCTGCGGGCTCGCGTGGACCCGCTCGGCGGCGGGCAGGTCCTCCACGTACTCGATCCAGTCGGCGACGCTGGCCTCGGTGCGGGCGATCAGGTAGCCGCCCGTCGACAGCTCATGCTCGGGCACGGTGCGGAAGAAGGCGCGGCGCAGGCGATCGGGCAGGGCGGTGCCGTAGCGGAAGCGGCCGGGCGGGATGTAGACGAAGCCGTAGGGCACCCGCTCGCTCGCGGGCAGCCGGATGGTGAGGGCGCGCTCGCCGCCGCGGCGCACGCTGAAGGTGTCGATCACGGTGAGCCGCCCGGGGGCGCTCAGCTCGATGCGGTAGTCCCCGGGGGGCAGCCGGCCGTCGGCGGCGAAGCCCTCGGGGATCGGGGTCAGCACCCGATCGCTGCCGGCGCGCACATAGCGGGCCAGCGAGACGGTGGCGGTGGGCGGATCGAGGGTCAGGCGCACCCGGGCAGGGGCCTGCCAGCGGGCCTGGCGGGTGCCGTCGTCGTCGTACACCGCCAGGCGGCTCAGGGCCTCGTCTCGGGCGGCGCGATCGCCCTGCAGATCGGCGAACTCAGCGCGGGCGTAGAGGGTGTCGGCGAGCAGGCCGCGCACGTCGGCCCGCGCGGGGTCCACGGCCAGGGCCTGCTCGAGCAGCCCGCTGGCGTCGGTGAGCCCCTGCTGCACGGTGCCCTCGTGGGTGCGCCAGGTCTGCCAGCTCGCCTCGCCGGCGTCGTCCTCGCGGGCGTCGAAGTGGGCGAAGGCGGTGGCGCGGGCCGCCTGCCCGGCGGCCAGCGCGCGGTAGGTGTCGGCCAGCCGGCCGCGGGCCGAGGCCACGTGGGCGTTCGCCCGCCGGGTGCGCTCCGCGCGGGTGCGCCAGCTGGTCAGGCCGACGCTGAGCAGGATGGCGGCGATGATGGCCAGGGGCAGGCCGTACTGCACCAGGCGGCGGCGGCGCTCGGCGGCGCTGGACGCGGCCACGAAGGCGCGCTCGGCGGCGCTGAGGCTCTCGGGGGCGAGCCGGCGGGCCTCCTGCAGGCGGGCGCCGCGCCAGACCAGGCTGGCGTCGCGGCCGACCTCCTCCCAGTCGTGCACCGTGCGGCCCAGGCGCTCGCGCACCAGGCGGGCGTCGGCGTCGGCGCCGAGCCACTCGCGCAGGGTGCCCCAGCCGCGGATCAGCGCCTCGTGGGCGATCTCGTAGCTGGTGTCGTGGGTGACCATCAGCCGGCCGCGCACGAGGGCCTCGATGACCTGGGCGACCTCGGGCTCGGCGGCGCCCAGCTCATCGCCGGTCTGGCGGGCGCGGGTGCCCTCCACGGTGACCAGGCGCATCAGCACCCGCCGGGCCACCGCCTGCTGCGCGCCCGTCAGCCGGCGGATGATCTGGTCGGCGTGGCGGCTGAGGGCGCCGGCGACGCCGCCGATCTCGTCGAGGGCGTGGGCGGGGATGATGCGGGTGGGCTCGTCGCGCAGCGCCCACAGCTCGGCGAGGGCGAACTGCAGCAGGGGCAGGGCGCCGCTGCCCGCGCGGCCGGCGCTCTCCACCAGCGCGGTGACGGTGGCGTCGTCTTCAAACTGAAAGCCCTTGGCCTGGGCGGGGCGCAGGACCACCTCGCGGATGCGCTCGGCGTTCAGCGGCCGCAGGAAGTACAGCGCGCGCACGACCTCGTCGCCGATGACCGGCAGCTCGGCCACCCGGCCCAGGTAGTCGGCGCGGGCCGTGGCCAGCACCCGCAGCCCCGGCGCGGGCGACAGCAGCATGGCCAGCGCCTCGGCGAAGACCTCGGCCTCGCTGGGCGGGCAGAGGGTGGCGAGCTCCTCGAACTGGTCGATGAAGAGCACCAGCCCGCGGCGGGCCCCCAGGCGCTGGCGCAGCAGGCGGCCGAAGTCCCGGGGATCGGCCTCGACGGCCATGGCGAGCTCGCCCTCGTCGGCGTTGAGCACGGGCGCCAGGGCCGCGCACAGGTGGTCGATGGGGCGGCGGCCGGGCACCAGGGTGACCGACGCCCAGGTGCGGTCGTCCTTGAACCACGCCCCCACCCGGGGCAGCACGCCGGCGCGGCACAGCGACGACTTGCCGGTGCCCGAGTCGCCCGCCACCAGCACGAAGGCGTCGGCGGACAGGCGCTCGAGGACCTGGCGGATCTCGCCGTCGCGGCCGAAGAACAGCCCCCGATCCTCGGCCTCGAAGGCCGACAGGCCGCGGTAGGGGTTGCCCTCGGGCACGTCGCCGCGGCCCTCGGGCTCCAGGGCGCTGAGGGCGGCGCGCAGGGCCTCGCCGTCGGGGTAGCGCTTGCGCGGATCGCGGCTCAGGCAGCGCTCGATGATCTCGGCGAAGGCCGGGTCGATGCGCACGGCGGTGCGGCCGATGGGCACGTGATCGCCGTTGCGCACGCGGGCGTAGAGGCTCATCAGGTCGTCGGCGACGATGGGCGGCCGGCCCGTGAGCAGCTCGTAGGTGAGCGCGCCGAAGGAGTAGACGTCGGCGGCGAAGGTGGGCGGGGCCAGGTCGATCAGCTCTGGCGCGATGTAGAGCGGGGTGCCCACCACGGCGCCGTCCTGGGTCAGGTGGGCGATGCGGTGCTGGGTGGCCTCGGAGTCGAAGATGGACTGGGCCAGCTCGCGGGCCGAGCGGTCGCCGGTGGTGGCGTAGGGGTCGACCTTGCGGTGCACCTCGGCCAGGGCGCGGGCGTGGTTGATGCCGTCCTGGATCACCGCGGCGCCCGGGCTGGACCGCTCGGAGGCCAGGCCGCCGTCGGTGGCGCGGGCGTGGGGGAAGGCCGGCACGGGGGAGGCCGGGCGCGCGCGCTTCGGGGGCGGGTGGGTGACGCCGGTCTGGGCGAGGGGGTCGACGGCGGGCAGGCGGTCGACGGTGGCGGCGATGGCCGCGGTGTGCGTGGGCCGGGGGCGGTGGGGCCGCGCCGGGGGGGTGTCGGCGCCCGTCTCGCCGATGGGGTCCACCGGCATCGAGGTGCGGGTGCCCACGGCGTCGCCGGTGCTGCCCAGCGGATCCACCGCGCGGGGCGAGGGGCTGGGGATCACGGGCGCCCAGCGGTGATCCTCCACCAGCTTCGCGATGCCGAAGTCGAGGATCCGCACGAGGTCCTCTTCGTCGATCATGACGTTGGCGGGCTTGATGTCGCGGTGGATGACCCCACGGCGGTGGGCGACCGCCAGGCCGCTCGCGATCTGCAGCGCGATCAGGCGCACCCGGGCCTCGGGCAGCGGCAGGTCCAGGGCGTCCAGGGTCTGGCCGCGGACGAACTCGCTGACCTGGTACAGGTGGCCGTCCACCTCGCCCACGCGGTGCACGCTCACCACGTTGGGGTGCTTCAGCCGGGCGATGGCGCGGGCCTCCACCAGGAAGCGGTCGCGGGCGCGCAGATCCTCGGACTCCAGCCCGATGAACTTCACGGCGACGGGCCGATCGAGGGGGATGTCGGTGGCCAGGTACACCTGGCCCATCGCGCCCTCGCCCAGCTTGTGCTGCAGGCGGTAGCCCTCGAAGGTCTCGGGCGGAGACCAGCTCACCGGGCCCCCCGCGGGCGCGCCTGGGTGAGGCCGTAGGTCTTGAGCTTCGCCGTGAAGGTGCGGCGGGGCATGTCGATGAGGGCGGCGGCCTCGCTCTGGTTGCCCCCGGTGGCGGCCAGCGCCTCGGCCATGCGGCGGGCCTCCAGCTCGGCCAGCTCGGCCTTGATGGGGCGAAAGCCACCGGGGCTCGCAGGGACGCCCGGGGCGGGGCCGGTGCCAGGGTGCCAGGGCCGCTCCGCCAGGTGCGCCAGCGTCAGCTCGGTGTCGGGGATCAGCCGCGCGGCCCAGCGCATGAGGTTCTCGAGCTCGCGCACGTTGCCGGGCCAGGGGTGGCGGACGAGGGCGGCCTCGAGGGCTGGCGACAGGCGCTGGGCGGGCCACTCCGGGGGGCGGGCCTGGCGCAGGTGCCAGCGGGCGAGGGCCAGCACGTCGCCAGGGCGCGCCCGCAGGGGGGGCATCTGCACCCGGCCCACCTCGAGGCGGTAGTACAGGTCGGCCCGCAGCAGGCCGTCGGCCACGGCCGCCTCGGGCACGCGGTTCATGGCGGCCACGATGCGCACGTCGACCCGCCGGGGCTGGGCGTCGCCCACGCGGCGGATCTCGCCCTCTTGCAGGGCCCGCAGCAGCTTGGACTGCACGGCCGGCGAGGCCTCGGAGATCTCGTCGATGAACAGGGTGCCGCCGTCGGCGCGCTCGAACAGGCCCCGGTGATCGGCGGTGGCGCCGGTGAAGGCGCCCTTGCGGTGGCCAAACAGCTCGCTCTCCACCAGATCGCCGCCGAGGGCCGCGCAGTTGAAGGCCAGGTAGGGGGCCTCGTGGCGGGTGGACCACTGGTGCAGGGCGCGGGCGGCGATCTCTTTGCCGGTGCCGGTCTCGCCGGTGATGAGCACCGGCAGATCGCTGCGGGCGAGCTCCCGGACCTGCCGGAAGACGCGGCGGGTGAGGGGATCGGCGGCGAGGTAGGTGCGATCGCCGATGATGACGCGGTCGTCGTCGCCCTCGGCCCAGCTGAGGGTGCCGGGGGCCGCGCGGGCCGCAGCGCGGGCGGCGGCCGCGGTGAGGTGGGCGACGGACTCGGCGTCCACGGGGCAGCGGGCCAGGCCGGCGCGGGTGCCGTCCTGGGCGGCGATGAGCACGCGCTCGACGGGCACGTTGGCGGTGGCCCCCACCTCGGGCAGCAGCAGCCACACACCCTCAGCGTCGACGGCGGCGGCGTCCACGCGGCGGATCGCCTGCCGGGCCAGCAGGGACAGGGCCTCGAGGCCGTGGCCGCCGGGCAGGAGTCGCGCGAGGGCCAGCGGGCGGTCGTAGCGCATCGCGCGCTCGACCTCCAAGGCGAGCAGCCGCTGGAAGGCGGCGCTGTCCAGGGGCGCGGCAGGATCGCGGTCGGCAGCGGTCACGGGTGCACCAGCGCGGGGCGGAAGAGAGCCCATGCCCGTGTCATCGGCTCTGGGAGGGTCCCATGCGAAGGGTGGGGGTCGTGCGCGCCACAGGGGAGGGCCGCCGCGGTCGATCGCGGGCCGCGCGGGGGGGCCTGACCCCGCGCCAGGGCGCGCCTCAGCCGAGGAATCGGTTCACGCCCCGCACGCCGTCGGACGCCCCGTCCTCCGAGAACTGGTACTCGGGGTCGAGCAGGCCGTTGATGCGATCCATGACCACGTCGGTGATGGCCTGGAACTGGGCGCCATGGGCCGTGGCGGCGGCCTGGGTGAACGGCGAGAAGGGGGCCCGCACCCGGTGGGGGCCCAGCTCGGGGCCGTCGAGGGCCAGGGGCGCCCCGAAGCGGTAGACGATGCGCCCGCCCTTCGAGAACGGGGAGCCGGCCGGGTAGGCGCGGTCGCTGCCGTTGCAGCCCACGGGCAGGATGTCGACGCCGAGCACCTGGCTCATCTGCGCCATGCCGATGTGGCCCCGGCTCAGCCGCTTGGACCGCGTGCCCTGCGGGAAGACCAGGGGGCTGTGCCCCTGCGCGACGGCCTCGCGGTTGAGGCGCACCACCTCGGCCACCATCTGCAGCCACAGGGCCTCGAAGGCCTCGCTGAGGGCCTCGGCGCCGCCGCGCTCGTCGATGAACAGCTGCGCGCTGTCGGGCACGCCCTCGACGGGGCGGCCGTCCACCAGGTCCCGCAGGGCGCGGTACTCGCGCTCGTTCGGCGCGCGCTTCATGGCCTTGCGGAACTCGGTGCTGATCACATAGCCCCGCGACGGCAGGGGGATGTTGGTGCAGCTGTCCATGAACCAGCCCATCAGGCGGTTCTCGTAGTACTTGCCCTTCACCCAGGCGGCGGTGAACCCGCAGCCCTCGCGGTACAGCCGGTACTGGAAGGGCCAGTAGTTGTAGCGGTCGGTGTGGTTCATCGCGATGAACACCGGCCGGTCGCGGGGGAAGTGCTCCAGGCCCTCGAAGATGATCTCGGTCTTCCGCGGCAGCCGGTAGTCCACGGACAACACCAGGTTGGCCATGGTGAGCTGACCCCAGGGGGTCTTGCGGATCGAGAGGTGCTTCAGCCGGTCGAGGTCGAGCATGGCGCACCGAGGGGGGCTCGCGCCGAGGCGCTGGGGCGTGGACGGGGCCCCGCAGGGCCCCAGGGCATCAGGGCATCAGGGCAGGCTGCGCAGGAAGGTCACGACGTGCTCGACCTGGGCGTCCGACAGGGTCAGCTCGGGCAGCGGGCCGTTGGCGAAGGCCTGCATGGCGGTGCCGCTCTTGCCCTTCTTGATCAGGTAGCGCAGGTAGCCGTTGCTCACGCTGTCGAGGAAGGGCTTGCGCAGGATGCCCGTGCCCCACTCGCGGTAGCCGCCGCGCATGTTGTGGCACTGCACGCAGGAGCGCATGAACAGCTTGGCGCCCTCACCGGCGTCGCCCTTCAAGGGCTTCTCGTCGAGGGTGGCAGGCTCGCTGGGGGTCTGGGTGCGCAGGTAGGCGACCACGGCCTCCATCTGGCTCTGGTCGAGCACGCCCGACCAGCCCGCCATGGCGGTGCCGGGGCGGCCGCTCTTGATGGTCTGGATGATCATGTCGTCGGAGGCCGCCTCCAGGAAGGTCTTGCTGGTCAGCAGGGCCGCCCGGGGGATGCGGTCGTCGCCGCTGGTCCCGTGGCAGGCGGTGCAGAGCTGGAACAGCTTGGCGCCCTGGGCCGCCTTCTCCGGCGTGACCTTCACCGTGCGCATGGGGGCCGGCTCCGCCGCGTAGGCAGCGCCGCTCAACACCATCAGCCCCAGGACGGCGAGCACCTTGTGCAACATCTCGTGTCTCCTCCTCCACCGACCGGCGTCGGGGTCCGCGGCGCGCTCACGCGCCGCCCGTGTCTTCGGCATGGATGGCGGGTTTTTCAAGCCCTGGGCCATCTTCGCCCGCCCTCAGGGGGCAGCTGGTTGAAGATGACCCGGGGGGCCACCGTGGGTGGGGCGGGCCCCACAACGCGCCTATGGTCGACGAGGCGGGCGCCGAGGGCAAGTCACGGGTGCGTCTTGGTCGCGGTCGGCAGGCGCGGGCCTGAGGGAATCCCGCGGCTGGCCGGGGCTTTCGCGGTCGGCCCTGGCCGCCGGGGGGGCGCTCGGCGCATCCTCTCGGCGACTGTCATCCCCCCGAGGTGCCCGTGCCCGCTCAAACCACACCCCCTGCAACGCCCGCCCGGCCCGACGCCCTCAGCCCCGAGGCGTTGCTGCCCCCGCCGGGGGACCGCGCGGTGGACCAGCCCCTGCGCGACGACGTGCGGTGGCTGGCGTCGGCCCTGGGGCGCGTGATCCGCCGGCAGGCGGGCGAGGCCGTGTTCGAGACCGTGGAGGCCCTGCGCATCGACAGCCGCGCCCGCCGCCGGGGGGCCGGCCCCGACCTCAAGGCCCTGATGACCCGGGTGGACGCCCTGCCGCTGACCGACGCGGCGGCGGTGGGCCGCGCCTTCACCTTGTTCTTCGTGCTGATCAACGTGGCCGAGCAGGCCCACCGCGTGCGGCGCATGCGGGCCCGGGATCCGGCGGACTATGGCCGCGGGCCGGCGGCGGTGATGGCGGCGCTGAAGGCGGCGGGCCACGACGCCCAGACGGTGGCCGACCGGCTCGACGGCCTGCGGGTGCAGCCGGTGCTGACGGCCCACCCCACCGAGGCGACCCGCAAGACGGTGCTGAACCTGCAGACCCGGGTGGCGGATCTGCTGCTGGCCCGGGACGGCGCGGACGCCCGCACGCTGCGCCGGCTGGCGGACGAGCTGGAGTCCGAGGTCGAGATCCTGTGGCTCACCAGCGAGGTGCGCCGGGACCGCCCGAGCGTCTACGACGAGATCAGCAACGTGCTCTGGTACCTGGAGGACCGGCTGCTGGGCGGCGCGCTGGCCCTGCAGCGCGAGGTGGAGCAGGCCTACGGTGACGTGTTTGGCGAGGCCCGCCGGTTCCCACAGCTCGCGCGGCCGGGGAGCTGGGTCGGCGGCGACCGCGACGGCAACCCCTTCGTGACCCCCGAGACCACACGCATCGCCACCCGCCGCGCGGCGCGGGTGGTGCTGCGGCGCTACCACGCGAGCGTGACCCGGCTCATCGGCCGGATCAGCGTGTCGTCGCGCTTCGCGGACTCGCCCGCGGCGCTCACCGCGCTCATCGAGCGGGAGCGGGAGGTGCGCCCGGAGCTGTTCAAGGACAACAAGCGCCGCGACGCCGAGGAGCCCCTGCGGCTGGCGCTGACCTTCATCGCCGCGCGCCTGGCGGCGACGGCCCGGTCCTACGGCCACAACCAGGGCGCGGCGCCGGCGGACGGCTACAGCAGCCCGGCCGCCTTCGCGGCGGATCTGGAGGTCATCGACGCGGCGCTGGTGGCCGCGGGGGCCGGCCACGTGGCCCAGGCGCTGCTCACCCCCCTGCGCCAGAGCCTGGACGCCTTCGGGTTCCACGGCGTGCGGCTGGACGTGCGCGAGGACAGCGACGTGCACGCCCGCGCGGTGGACGCGCTGTTCGGCGCCGTGGGCGAGGGCCAGGCGGATCTCTCGCGGCTGCGGGTGGAGCTGCTGGGGCGCCGGCCCCTGCGCCACCCCCACGCGACCTTGGACGACGCGACGAGCCGGGTGCTGCACACGTTTGACGCCATCGCCGAGACCCACCGCACGGTGGGCCCCGAGGCGATCCCCACCTACATCATCAGCATGTGCCGGCGGCCCGAGGATCTGCTGCGGGTGCTGCTGCTGGCCCGGGAGTCGGGGCTGGCGGATCTGGCCAGCGAGCCGCCCCGGTCGGCGCTGGACGTGGTGCCGCTCTTCGAGACGCTGGACGATCTGCGCAACGCCGCGGGGGTGATGCGCCAGCTCTTCAACGACCCGGTCTACGCCCGCCAGCTCGCCGCCCGCGGCCGCCGCCAGGAGGTCATGCTGGGCTACTCCGACTCGGCGAAGGACGCCGGGGTGCTGCCGGCGGCGTGGGCGCTGTACCGGGCGCAGGTGGAGCTGACGGCGGTGTGCGCCGAGCACAACGTGAGCCTCACGCTGTTCCACGGCCGGGGCGGCACGGTGGGCCGCGGGGGCGGCTCGCCGGTGTTCCGGGCCTTGTCGGCGCTGCCGCCGGGCTCGCTGACGGGGCGCATCAAGATCACCGAGCAGGGCGAAATCATCAGCCAGAAGTTCGGCCTGGCGCCCATCGCCGAGCACAGCCTGTCGCTGATGGTGACCGGCACGCTGGCGGCGTCGCTGACGGACTGGCGCGACGGGGCTGCCGCCGACGAGGAGGCGGTGTTCGACGGGGTGATGGAGCGGCTCGCCGCCGACGCGCTGCCGGTGTTCCGCGGGCAGGTGCACGAGGGCACCGCGCTGTTCAACCTGTTCAAGGGCTGCACCCCGGTCGAGGAGCTGGCCCACGTGCACTTCGGCTCTCGGCCGGCCTACCGGTCCAAGGGCTCGGGCACCATGAAGGGCATCCGGGCGATCCCGTGGGTGTTCGGCTGGACCCAGATGCGGCTGATGCTGCCGGGCTGGCTGGGCGTGGGCACGGCGCTCCAGGCGGAGCTGGCGCGGCCCGGTGGGCTGGCGCGGCTGCGGCGCATGGCCGAGGTGTGGCCGTTCTTCGACGATCTGCTGGGCAAGATCGAGATGGTGTGCGCGAAGGCCGATCTGGGCATCGCGCGGCTGTACGTCACCGAGCTGGGCGGCGATCTGGCGCTGTTCGATGACCTCGCGGCGGAGTTTGAGCGGGTGGTGTCGGCGGTGAAGGTGATCCGGCAGGCCGAGCACCTGATGGGCGACTCGGGCTGGCTGCAGGCGGCCATCGGCCTGCGCAACCCCTACCTGGACGCCCTGTCGCTGCTGCAGATCAGCCTGCTGCGCCGGCGCCGCGCGGGGGTCGAGGACCCCAAGCTCGGCGAGGCCCTGGGCACGACCCTCAACGGCGTCGCTCAGGGGCTGCGCAACACGGGCTGAGCCGGGTGGCCTGGCGCTACCCGGGGCGCTTGCGCTGCGGGCGGCGCTCGGGGGGCGCCGTGAGGGGATCCTCGGGCCAGCTGTGCTTGGGGTAGCGGCCCCGCAGCTCCTTGCGCACGGCCGGGTACACGTTGGCCCAGAAGCTCGCGAGGTCCTGCGTGACCTGCGCGGGGCGCTGGTTGGGCGCCAGCAGGTGGATCATCACGGGCACCCGCCCGCCCGCGATCCGCGGGGTCTCGGTCAAGCCGAACATCTGCTGGATGCGCGCCGCGAGCACGGGCGGCTGGCCGGGCGTGTAGCTCAGGCGCCGGGTGGTGCCGTCGGGCAGGGGCAGCCGCTCCGGCGCCTGCTGGGCCACCTGCTGCACCACCCCGTGGCCCGCGTACACCTGCAGCAGCGGCAGCAGATCCACCCGCCGGGTGTCGCTGAAGCGGCGCCGGCCGTCGCACACCGCCTCGATGAGGGGGGTGATCTCGCCGGCGCCCGTGAGGGCCGGGGGCTCGGGCAGCTCGGGGAAGGTGGGCAGGCCGGCGTCGGGCTGGGCGGCGGCGAGCCAGCGCAGCCGGGCGAGCCACGCGGCGGCCTCGGGGCTGGGGGCCAGCGCGCGGCCCGGGGCGGCGGCGACGGCGACGGCGAGGGTCGCGGCCACGGCCCCCGGATCGGCCGCGTCGCCGGCGGGCCACTCCTTGAGCACCAGCGCGCCGAAGCGGCGGGCCATCACCTGCACCACCGCCTCGCGCTCGGCGTCGAAGCGGGTCACGCACCCGTCGTGGGTGTCGAGGTCGGCGGGGTCCAGGGCGCAGGCGATGGTGATGCGGTGCTCGGCGCGCTCGCCCCGGCGGGCCCCGTCCAGACCGACGGCGAGCACAAGCCCGGCGCTGTGCACCGCGGAGCGCCGGTCGAGCACGGCGCCGGCGCCCCCCGCGAGCTTGAAGCGGTCGCTGCCGGGGGCGCGGCGCAGGGCCACCCGGTCGGCGAAGCCGGTCAGCAGCAGCCGGGCGAGGCTGGCGTCATCGGCGGGCTGGTCCCGGTCGGGGCGGCCGAGCACCCGGTGGGCGGTGGCCACGAGCTGGTCGCGGGCCTTGCGCACCCGGTCGACGCGGCCGCGGTGCACGGGCAGGCCGCGGGGGTCGCGCAGGGCCCGCAGCCGCAGGCCCAGGTCGGAGTCGGTGACCACCTCGGGGGGCTGGGTGAACAGGTCCTGCTCGGCGGCGATGGCGGCGGCGGCGGCGGCGGCCGACAGGTGGCCCGCGCCGTGGGCGGCCACGATGACCCGCGCCAGCCGCGGGTGCACGGGCAGGGCCAGCAGGGTGCGGCCCAGGGCGG
>JAUHVS010000841.1 GCA_030424955.1 bacterium
ATACCCGAGCCGGTGCATCGCCTTCCGGAATGCGACCTCAGGCTTGGTGTCCTGCGGCCGCATCCTGCGCATCTGCTCGGAGCGGGAGAGCGCCATCAGTCAGTTGAGAAACCCCACAGTATCCCCCAACGTCACCCCCGCCCCCCGCGGCGCCCACCCGAGCTCGCGGGCGGCCAACCCCGAATCAATCCACCACCAGTGGCAGCCCATCTCAAACGTCTGCGCCTCAAGCCCGCCAAACGACTTCAGCCCGCTGACCCACTTCAACAACCCGCCCGCCTTATCCGTCACCGACTTCGGCAACGTCATCGCCGGCGCCCGCACGCCGGACACCTGCTCCAACGCCACCATGAACCCGCGAACCGACATATTCGCCGCCCCGAGCAAGTACCCAACCCCCGGCCGCCCATCCGCCATCACCCGCGGCAGCACCTCAGCCACGTCCCGCACATCCACAAAGCTCACGCCGCCCGGCAACGCCGCCGTGACCTTCCCCGACAGGAACTTCACCACGTCCCCAGTCGAGCTGAGCCCGTAGTCCCCGGGCCCCAGCAGCAGCGTCGGCCGCGCCATCTTGACCGGCAGGCCCAGCTTCACGAAGCGGGCGACCTCGCGCTCGGCGTAGGCCTTGCTCTCGTAGTAGGGCCAGGCCTTGATGATGTCCCAGGCGATGTCATCGGCCTCGGTGGCGGTGTAGGCGTGGGTGGACACGCCGATGGTGCCCGAGGTGGACAGCACGAGCACCTGGTCGATGCCGGCGTCCAGGCAGCCCTGGAGCACGGTCTGGGTGCCGCGCACGTGCACCTGGAACACAGGGCCGGCGTCGTGCTTGTCGCGGGTGACGGCGCCGGCCAGGTGGTAGACCTGGGCGACGCCCTCGAGGGCGCGGGTGACGTCGGCGGGCTCGGTGACCGAGCCCAGCACCTGCTCGACGCCGGCGGCCTCGAGGCGGGCGGAGTGGCTGCGGCCGAGGCTGCGGACGCGGGCGCCGGCGGCGGTGAGCACGCGCACCAGGTGCAGGCCCAAGAAGCCGCTGGCGCCGGTGACGAGGACCAGGGTGGGGTCGGGTGCGCTCATGCCAGCCTCACAGGTTGAAGACGGCCTTGAGGGCCTGCAGCAGGGTGGGATCGTTGGTCTTGATGCGCCCGTCCATGAACTCTTGGAAGCCGGGCACGTAGCCTTCCATGATGATGCGGGCGATGGTCTTCTCGTCGGTCTTCAACACACAGTCGGCCTTGCCGCCCTCGGGGCGGCCCGCCGTGATGGTGACGCCGGCCTGATCCACGGCGACGGTCCACTTGCCGTCGGTGCCCTTGCCGATGCTGAAGTACCAGGTGATCGGCTTGTCGACGCGGGCGGCGTCGAAGCGATCGGCCAGGCTGTTGATCACCGCCGGGGTGCCGGAGTCCACCACCTTGGTGGCGGGGGTCTCCCAGGGGTAGTGGGCGCCGTCGCGCAGGGCCTCGATGGCCTGCTGCAGCCGCTGGGCGATGGTGGTGTAGGTGTCGATGCGGTTCATGCCCTGGGTCTGCTCGGCCAGGAAGCCCGCGTCGATCTTGCGGCCGATGTGGGCCTTGAGCCGGCGCGCGGTGGGCACGGCCGAGCCCTTGGGCAGGGCCTTGTGGGTGCCCCGCAGGTACAGCGGCAGGATGCTCAGGTTCACCTTCTGCTGCAGGTAGCCGATGCCGTGCTTGAACTCCTGCAGCTGGCCGTCCACCGAGCGGGTGCCCTCGGGGAAGATCAGCACGATGCCGCCGTCCACCATGGCCTGCTCGGCGTGGCGCAGGCTCTGCTCGAGCGGGGCGGTGCGATCCACCGGGATCAGGTTGGTGAAGGGCTCGAAGAAGTCGCGCTTGTACTGGGTGTCGAAGAAGTAGTCGCTCGCCGCCAGGGCCGCGAGGTTGGGCGCGTAGTCGCCCAGCGCGTACTTGATGAGCCCCAGATCGAGGTGCGAGCAGTGGTTCGCGATGATGATGCACTGCTCGTTGTAGGGGATGTTCTCTTTGCCGCTGATCTTGACGTTGAAGGCGGCGTCGTAGACCGAGCGCTGCACCCAGTGCAGCAGGCGCTTGCCCATCTTGCTGGCGCCCTCGGGCACGGCCATGCCGTCGTCGTCGGCGGTGGCCTCGGGGGTGCGGAGCTGGCTGGCGCGGGTGATGACCTTGCGGCCGCCCCCCACCAGGCTCACCAGATCCTGCACGGTCTTGGCCTGGCCCACGGCGTCGCCGTCGAGCTGCACGTTGCCGCGCTCTTCGAGCAGCACCCGTAGCTCGACGAGCTGCAGGGAGCCGATGCCCAGATCCTGCACGAGCTGGGTGTCGGGCTCGATGTCGACGGCCTCCATGCCCACCAGGCCCGCCACGGCGGCGTAGAGCCACGCGGGCTCGCGGCCC
>JAUHVS010000061.1 GCA_030424955.1 bacterium
CGTGGTGGTCGCGGCGCGGGTGAGGCGATCGTCGCCGGTGGGGGCGGTGATGGCGCAAACGGGGGCCACCGCCGGGCTGCCGCCCGCACCGCCCTGGCCGCCGGCGCCCATGTCGACGCCGCCGGCGCCGCCCGCGCCGCCTGCGCCCATGTCGTCGCCGCCCACGCCGCCCATGCCGCCCATGCCGCCCAGGTCGGCGGTGACGCCGCCGGCGCCGCCGGCCCCGCCTGCGCCGCCCTCGCCGCCCTCACCACCGGCGGCCAGGGGCCCGACGCAGACGCCCGACTGGCAGGTGCCGGGCGCGCACTCGCTGTCGTCGGCGCAGTTGTCGGGATCGAGGATCAGGCTGCAGCCGCTGACGGCGAACAGCGTCACCAGCAGGGGAGCCCAGAAGAACGGAGGGGCGCGGCGCGCGTCGCGATGCAGCATCGTTCCCATCATTCGAAGGTGAACCGGGCCGCAGCCGAGAAGCCGCCGTCCGTCGTTGGGGTGAGCGCCCACTGGGGGCCGTCGGTGCCACTGGCGGTGCTGGCGGGGCGATCATCGAGGAGCCACAGCACGACCCCCGTGGCGGCCACGGCGATCCCGGCGCCCAAGAGGATGTCGGTGGTGAGGGCCTGGCTGCGCACGTCCTCGGCGAGGCTGACCTCGCGCTGGGTGCGCGCACAGTCGCGGGCGGTGCGGCAGTCGGCGAGATCACCGTCTGCGCCCATGGCGAGGGCGCCGGTCACGGCCGCCCCGATCAGGGCCGCGCCGCCCAGGCCCATCAGCCCGTAGCCAATGGTCGACTGGCTGAGGCCGACGGACGGCCCGCCCATGGACAGCTCGATGACGGCCTCGGTGGTCTCGCCGGCGGTCACGGTGACCACCTCTTCATAGGCCTCGGCGCCACGGGCGCGGACCCGCAGGCGGTGCATGCCGCTCTCCAGGGTGACCGGCCCCGGGAGCGGCGCCGTGCCCAGCAGGCGCTCATCGATGAGCACCTCGGCGCCGGGTCGGTCGACCCGCACCAACAGCTGGCCTTCGGCCAGGCCGGCCTCCAGCGCGACGGTGATGGTGAGCGGGGCGGCGGCGGTGTGCGCGGCGGTCACGGTGAAGGTCCGCGAGGTGGGCTTGTGGCCGGGCAGCGTGATCGAGGCCGTGTGCTGGCCCACCGGGATGGCCTGGGTGAAGGGCGCGAGCCCGGGGGTGCCGGCGCCGTCCATGACCACCGTCGCGCCTGGGGGTGTCGTCTCGAAGGTCACCGAGCCCAGCATCGGCGGGAGCGCGACGGGGGGGAACGCCAGGCGCTGACCCGCGGCGAAGCGCACCGGCCGCTCGACCGGCTGGTAGCCGGGCAGCGCGAAGTGCAGGGTGCGCAGCCCCGGGGGCAGCTTGGTCGTGCACGGGGTGGTGCACCGGACCGGCATGTCGCCGTTGGTCAGGCGGACCGCCGCGCCCGAGGGCACCGTCGTGAGCGTGATCTCGGGCCACGTGCTCAGGGTCTGCTCGAGCGAGGCCAGCTTCGCCTTCGCGTCGGCGTCCGCGGCGTCGGTCGCCGTGAACTTGCGCAGGGTGTCGATGGCCCGGGGCAGATCCTCCATCGTCTCGTAGACCTGCGCGATGTTGTAGAGCATCAGCGGGTGGGGCTTGATGGCGTTTGCCTGCTCAAAGGCGTTGAGCGCTTGGGGCAGGCGGCCTTGGGCGAAGTGCTCGCGCCCCTCCATGAGCAAGGGCGCAATGCGGCGCACAGATCCTCCACTGCTCGGTGGCTCCTGGACAGAGCCGGCACAATCCGAGGCGATGACCCAATCTAACCCCGAAGTCCCGCCGCGTGCCAATCGTCTGCCGGACGAGCGGGCGATGCGCGGTGCGACCGGCGGGATAAGATCACGGGCGAGGGCGTGGGGGGCGCGGACGGGGCGGGGCGGTCAGAGGCCGCGCGAGGCCCCTGGCCGGGCGGCCCCCTAGTCGAAGGGGTTCTTGAGCTTGTTGGGATCGGTCTTGGGCTTGCGCTTGGGGCGCGCTGGGCGGGCAGGCGGGTTGGCCCTGGTCGCGCTGCGGGTCGCCGCGCGGGGGCGCTTCGCCGCCGGCTTCGGGGCGTCGGTCGCGACCGCCTTCTTCGGCGCCTTGGCGACGGCTGCCCCAGCGGCGGCCGCGCTCTCGGGCGCCGCGCTCTCGGGCGCCGCGCCCGGCGCCTCGGCCAGATCGGTCGCGAGCGGGACGGGGGCCTCACCCGGGACCACCCCGGTGGGATCGTAGGTCTGGGTGGCGGGCGCGTGGCCGGCCAACGTCAGGGTCCAGGTGTAGGGGCGCGCCTCGGTGAGCTCGATGGAGACGGGCGTGACGCCCACGACGGCGTCGCCCGCCTTCACCTGGGCGCCGGGTGGCGTGCTCAGCAGGCGCACGGTGACGGGCGCCTTGAGCAGGGCCACCTTGGGGGCCGGCTTCGGCTGCGGCGCCGCGATCCGCGCGGGGGTCTGGGGCTCGGGGGTGCGCAGCACGAACCACCACACGGCGCCCGCGGCGAGGCCGACCACCAGCAGGCCGACGAGGGCCAACAGGGCCGGGCTGCTGCCGCCGCCCTTGGGCGCCTCGGCCTCGACCTGGGCGGCGACGTCCTGCGCCTGGCGGATCACGTCGGGAGAGAGCGCCGCGAAGTCGGCGGCGGTCGCGAGCGGCGCGGCCGCCCCCGTCGCGGCGGGGGCCGGGACGGTGTTCAGCTCTTCCGAGATGGCGTCGAAGATCGCGTTCGAGAGCTCCGGCGAGGGCACCGGGCGCCCAGCGGCTGGGCGCTCGGGCCGAGGGGCCGCCGGCGGCAGCTCCATGTCGCCAAAGGGATCGAAGGTGTCCTCGGGCGGTGGGGGCGGCTGGGGCAGCGCGGCCTCAGGCGGGGCGCTGAGCGCGCGGCCATCGGCCTCGGCCGCCGCCGCGGCGAGGGCGGCCGACAGATCGTGGTCGCCGAAGCTCGGGCCCGATGGGCCGCGGGGTCGGCTGGCCGCCAGCTGCGCCTCGAGCTCAGCCTGGCTGAGCGCGCCGGTGTACATCAGCGGCTCGGGGATGCTCTGCGTGGGCGCCTGGACCGGCTCGCTCGTCATGGCCGGCGCCGGGGACGACGAGCGCAGCAGGGCCTCGATGTCGACCGGCAGGTGCCGCAGCGCCGTGGCCTCGTCGTCGTCATCCTCGTCGCTGACGCGCAGGGCGGCCATCAGATCGGGCCCGGCCACGACGGTGTTGAGGTTGCGGCCCTGCCCGAAGGTCTTGCGGGGCGTCGGGGCTGCCTGCGTGGACTTGATGACCGTGGCCAGGTCCGTCGCGATGGATCGCAGATCGGGGTAGCGGCGGTTGGGGTCCTTCTCGAGGCAGCGGTTGATGACCTCTTCGAGCTTATCGGGCAGCGGCCGGCCGCCGCTGCGCTGGTTCACCGGCGTGGGCGTGCCGTTGGCGATGGCAGACAGCAGCTGGTCGGGGGTCGCCCCAAAGAAGGGGAGGGCGCCGGTGAGCAGCTGGTAGCCGATGATGCCCAGCGAGAACTGATCGCTCGCCTGACCCACGGTGCGGCCCAGGGCCTGCTCGGGGCTGAAGTACTTCGGCGTGCCGATGATGACCTCGCCGCCGGCGGTCTCCTTGACCCCAAACAGGGTGGGGGAGCCGGCGTCGACGATCTTGACGAAGTCGGTGCCGTCGTCGCGCTCCACCAGGAACACGTTCTCGGGCTTCAGGTTGCAGTGCGGCCGGCCGGCGCGGTGGATGGGCACCAGGGCGCTGCACAGCTGGAAGAGGATGTCGGCCGCCCGGCGTGCGCCGAGGGGACCGTTGGCGTCGAGCAGGGCCTTGAGGGTCTGGCCCTGGATGAACTCGGTGACGATGAAGGTGGTGCCGTCCGAGCTGCGGGCCGCCCCCATCACGGTGGCGACCTTGGCGTGGCGCAGGCGAGAGAGCTCGCGGGCGGTGTGCAGCAGCTCATCGCCGTGGGTGGCGGCGACGTCGGGGTGCACGATCTTCACCGCGACGGGCTGCTGCGAGCGCTGATCGACCCCTCGGTAGACCATGCCGATCTCACCCGAGCCGACGATCTGCTCGAGCAAGAAGCGGCTGCCCAGCGTGCGGCCGACGTAGGGGTCGCCATCAAGGGCGGGGTCAGGCACCAGGGGTGAGCCGCA
The DNA here is from genome assembly GCA_030424955.1 of bacterium. Taxonomy (GTDB): domain Bacteria; phylum Myxococcota_A; class Bradymonadia; order UBA7976; family UBA1532; genus JACKDL01. The sequence goes on from JAUHVS010000061.1 coordinate 4,143, forward strand.
ATGCGAGCACACCACGTTGTCCGGGTGATTGACCGTAGAGCAGTGCGAGCAGATGATCATCGAGCCTTGACTACCTCGGCTTGGCCGGTCGAACCCTATCACCGGGCCGTGACGCGAACAACAACACGGGCGGCGCCAAGAGGGCCGCCGTGGGGGGTCAGCCACGGGGGCCGCGCCAGAGCCCTGGCGGCGGCGGGTCAACCCCGCGGTCAGCAGCCGCGCGCCGTGGAGGTCTTGTACGCGCGACGGGGCCGGTTGGGTCTGATGTCGCGGCGCAGGCCGGGGTTCGACGCCAGGGGGCGTGTTTTTTGTTTTGACACCCGCGGCGGTGCATGAGACAAGGCGGCGCTCTTTGCGAAGGTGGCGGAACTGGTAGACGCGCTAGGTTGAGGGCCTAGTGGCCGCAAGGCCGTGGGGGTTCGATTCCCCCTCTTCGCACTGACTGACTCCCTCGGGCGCCCCCTCAGCCCCGAGACTTCACCCGCTGGGTGAACAGAGAAGCCCCGTTGGCAGCCGCCAGCGGGGCTTTTTTGTTTCTGGCGTTGGCGATCCCCTCGGGGCCGTGGCAGGCGCGACGGGCCTGGCGCTGCGTTCGCCTGTGTGGCGCGCGGCGCTGCTCAGCGAGGCGCTGCTCAGCGAGGCGGCTGGCAGCTCAGGCTGAGCGCTGTGCGGACAGTCGGCGCCTGGGCGCGGCGCGCGGACGCAAGGACGCACCGCTGCGCAGGCTGGGACTGATAGCCCCACGTCGCGCTGGCTGTGCTGAGTGAGGACGCGCGCGCCCAGGGGCGGCTGCGCGGGTCTGGCGTCGATGCGGGGGTCGGCGTCGGTGCGCGGAGGCGCAGGGGGCACGACACCCGTCGCGCCGCCCTGCTCGAGCCGACTTACTGCGCGCTGGCGGGGGCGGCCGGGGCCGGCGCGGCGCTGGCAGGGGCCGCCGCTGGGGCGGGCTCGGGGGTCGGCAGCGCCTTGGGCGCCGGCGCGGTGTCCGGCTTGGCGTCGCTGGCCGCGGAGGAGGCCGGCGCGCTGGCGGGGGCTGCGCCCACGCCCTGGCTCTCGGCGAAGTCCTTGGTGGGGTCGTTCGCGGACGGGCTGGAGTACACGGCGAGCACCATGCTCGTGACCATGAACAGGCCCGCAGCGCCGCCGGTGAGCTTGCCCAGCACCGTGGCCGCGCCACGCTGACCGAGGGCTGCGCCACCGCCGCCACCAAACGCGGCGCTGACGCCGCCGCCCTTCCCGGACTGCAAGAGCACGACCAGGATCAGGAAGAAGCACGTCATCACGTGCACGACGGTGACCAGAATCTCGAGCATGTCTCTACTTCAGTCCTCTGCGCGGTGCGCGACGATGCCCGCGAAGCTGTCTGCGGTCAAGCTCGCACCGCCAACCAGGGCCCCATCAATGTCGGGCTGGGCCATCAACGTCTTGACATTGCTGGGCTTCACGCTGCCGCCGTACTGGATGCGGATGCGGTCTGCGATGGCGCGGCCGTAGAGCTCAGCCAGGGTCGCGCGGATCGCGGCGTGCACTTCCTGCGCCTGCTCGGGGCTCGCGGTGCGGCCGGTGCCGATGGCCCAGATGGGCTCGTAGGCCACCACGCTGACGGCGGCCTCGTCGGCGGTGAGCTCAGCCAGCGCGGCCTTCACCTGCCCGGTGACCCAGCTCAGGGTCTGGCCGGCGTCGCGCTGATCGAGGCTCTCGCCGACGCAGATGATGGGCAGCACGCCCCGGTCGTGGAGCGCGCGGGCCTTCTTGGCGACGCCGTCATCGGTCTCGCCGAAGAACTGGCGGCGCTCGCTGTGGCCGATGATGCACCAGGCGACGCCGGCGTCGGCCAGGTGGGCCGGGGAGATCTCGCCGGTGAACGCGCCCTGGTCCGCCCAGTGGCAGTTCTGCGCCGCGACCCGCACGGGAGAGTCGGCGAGGCGCTGAGCCACGGCGTGCAGCGCCAGGTGCGTCGGGGCGACGACGACGTCCACGTCGCGGTGCCGCGCGCACTTGTCGCGCACGGCGCTCGCGAGCTCGAGGGACTCGCGCACCGTGAGGTTGAGCTTCCAGTTGCCGGCGAGGATTGGGCGACGACTCATCGGGTCACTCCGTCGGTCAGGGCGGCGATGCCCGGCAGGGTCTTGCCTTCGATGAACTCGAGGCTGGCGCCGCCGCCGGTGCTGATGTGGTTGATGTCGCTCGCCCGGCCGCTCTCGTTGACCGCGCGCACTGAGTCTCCGCCCCCGACCACCGTGAAGGCGTCGGCGTTGGCCATCGCGTCGGCGATGGCGCGGGTGCCGGCAGCGAACCGGTCGAACTCGAAGACGCCCATGGGGCCGTTCCAGAAGATGGTCTTCGCGGCCGCGAGCTTCTCGGCGTACAGGGCGCGGGTCTTGGCGCCGATGTCGAGCCCCATCAGGCCCGCGGGCATGTCGGCGCCCGCCACCGTGGTGGGCGTCGCGTCGGCGTCGAAGCGGTCGGCGGCCAGGTGATCCACCGGCAGCAGCAGCTCCACGCCCTTGCGCTCGGCCAGGGCCACCAGGTCGCGGGCGGTGACGAGGCGATCGGTCTCGACGCGGCTGTCGCCCACCTCGTGGCCGAGGGCCGCGAGGAAGGTGTCGACCTTGGTCATCAGCCGCTCGATGACCTTGATCTTGTCGCTCACCTTGGCGCCGCCGAGCACGGCGGTGAAGCCGGCGCGGTCGGCCCGCAGGAGGCGGCCGAGGGCCTCGACCTCGCGGGCCATCAGGTAGCCGCCGCCCTTGACCGCCACGTACTTCGCGACCCCCGCCGTGCTGGCGTGGGCCCGGTGCGCGGTGCCAAAGGCGTCGTTGACGTAGACCTCGCACAGGGCAGCGAGCTGCCGGGCGAGGCCGTCGTCGTTCTTCTTCTCACCCGGGTGGAACCGGATGTTCTCCAACAGCAGCACGTCGCCGTCGCGCATGTCGCGGGCCAGCCGGGTCGGGCCATCCCCCACGGGGCGGTCGGCCAGGATGACGTCGCGCTCGAGGAGCCCCGCCAGGACCTCGCCGGCCGGGGCCAGGGAGAGCTCGGGCGTCGCCTCGCCCTTGGGGCGGCCGAGGTGGCTCGTGAGGATGACGCGGGCCCCCTGCTCGATGGCGTAGCGGATGGTCGGCAGCGCCGCACGGATGCGGCTGTCGTCGGCCACCGCGCCCCCCTCGAGGGGCACGTTGAAGTCCACGCGCATCAGCACGCGCTTCGACGCGATGTCGAGCTCGTCGATGAGGGCGAAGGGGGCGGTGTTCGGCTTGGCGGCCATTGGAGCGGTGTCCTCTCAGCCCAGGCCGAGCATGCGGCGGGTGAGGTCGACCATGCGGCTCGAGAAGCCCCACTCGTTGTCGTACCAGCTCAAGATCTTGAGCATGTGGGTGCCCATGGCCTTGGTGTTGGGGGCGTCGACGGTCGAGCTGTGGGGGTTGCCGTTGTAGTCGATGCTGACGAGCTCCTTGTCCTCCACCGCGAGGATGCCCTTGAGGGGGCCGTCCGCCGCGGCGCGCAGGGCCGCGTTGGCGGCCTCGGCGGTCACGGGGCGGGTGGTGGTGAACACCACGTCGACCAGCGACACGTTGGCGGTGGGCACGCGCACGGAGATGCCGTCGAGCTTGCCGTTGAGGTGGGGGAGCACCTTGCCGACCGCCACGGCCGCGCCGGTGGTGGTGGGGATCATCGACAGGCCAGCGGCCCGCGCGCGGCGGAAGTCCGAGTGCGGCAGGTCGAGGATGCGCTGGTCGTTGGTGTACGCGTGGATGGTGGTCATCAGGCCGTGCTCGACGCCGAAGGCCTCGTCGATGACCTTGACCACGGGCGCCAGGCAGTTGGTGGTGCACGAGCCGTTGCTGACGACGGTGTGCTTGGCCGGGTCGAGCTGGTCGTCGTTGACGCCGAGCACGACGGTGAGGTCCTCACCCTTGGCCGGGGCGCTCACGATGACGGCCTTGGCGCCGGCGCCGATGTGCTGTGCGGCGCTCTCGCGGGTGCGGAAGCGGCCCGTGCACTCGAGCACGATCTCGACCCCCAGGTCGCCCCAGGCGAGCTTGGTGGGGTCGGGCTGCGCCGTGGTGCGGACGGTGCGGCCGTTGACGACGAGGCCGCCGTCCTTGACCTGCACGTCGGCGTCGAACTTGCCGTGCACCGAGTCGTAGGTCAGCAGGTGGGCCAGCATCTCAGGGCTGGTGAGGTCGTTGATCGCCACGACGTCGACCGTGGGGTCGTTCTCGAAGAGGCGGAAGACCTGGCGGCCGATTCGGCCAAAACCATTGATCGCGATCTTGCGGGTCATAGTGAGGGTCCTCTTGGTCGAGGTGTGGGCCCTGGGAAAAGGGCGCGAGAAGGTAGATCCCGTGGGGGCTTGCGTCAAGCGAGGGCCCGGCATTGAGCCCCGGGTGCGGTTGGCGCGCCGGCCGTCACCGCGGCGTCACCGAGCGGCGGTCGGGGTGGGGGCCCTCAGAGCCCGCGGACGAGCCCCAGCACGTCGCCGGCGAGGCGCTCGACCTGCTCGTAGGGGAGGACCTCGCGGGCGGCGAACAGCAGGAAGCGCAGGTATTCCTGCAGGCCCCGGCGCAGCACCTGCAGCTTGTCCGGGACGTCGGCGACCTTGAGGTTGAGGAAGATCGGATCGGCCGACAGGCGCCCGTCGCTGCCCGGCGCCACCCCCGCGAAGAGGGCCGCGACCGCGGGATCCACCTCGGAGAAGAAGCTGGCGTCGATGCCCCGCTGCAGGCTGCTGGCCTGATCGCCCAGGGCCCGCTGGACCCGGGCGTACGCCTCGTTGAAGCCGTCGATGATCGACGCCACGGACGGGCCCGCGGGGACCGCGCCGATGCCCTTGAGGGGGGCGGTGGGCGCGGCCTCGGTGATCAGGCCGGCCTTCAGGAGGCGGTGCAGGACGTGGGTGGCCGTGAAGCTGCCGAGCCCTGAGGCCTGGAGCACCTGGGCCACGGTCAGCTTGCCGTCGACGAGGTCGTAGACGGCCGCCTCGACGCCCTTCAGCCGCGCGGCGGCGGGCACGCCTGCGGCCACCAGCCGGCGGTCGCCATGGGGCAGCTGGGCGCGCACCTGCATCATCTCGTCTTTGCGCCGCAGCCCCTCGAGGAGCACGTGCTGGGCCTCGACGGTGGTGCGGGTGGGCACCTGGGCCGGGTCGTAGTCGGCGATGGTGAACTGGCCGCGCTCCACCAAGAGCACCGAGTACACGATCTCTTCGATCTGCAGCTTGATGACCTTCCACAGGTCGCCGCCCGAGATCAGCCCCTTGGCGAGCAGGATGTTGCCGATGCGGCGGCCGGGGCCCACCTCGAGCAGCGCGGCGTCCAGATCGGCGCGCTCGATGAGGCCGCGGCGGTACATGACGTCGCCGAAGCGGTCCTCGGGCAGGTTGCTGCTGGCGGCCACGATGTGGCCGGTGCGGAAGTACACGCTCTTGCGGATCGCGCCGTCCACCACGGTCAGCGCGGCGGTGCGGCGGGACTGGTGCATGAAGCTGACGAGGTCGATGACCAGCTCGCCGTCGGCGACGTCACCCCAGACGAAGACGCCATCGGCTCGGCGCTCTGCGCTCGGGGCGGGGGGCGTGCTGGGCATGGCGACTGGACCTCCTGACGCGCGGCGGGTGGGCGAGGGCTGGGGGATCTTATAGGCTATGCGCCTTTTCCGGGAGAAGTCGCCGCAAAATGCAGACCGAGCACGCCGCACCGCCCGAGGCCGTCGAGGCCTTCCGCCGGGCGTTTCACGCTGATCGCCTGGCCCTCATCAAGGCCCACGGGCCCGAGGCCTTCGACCAGGCCCAGGTGCTGTACATCGACGCCGAGACCGGCCGCCGGGTGGTCATCCGCGACGCCTACCAGCCGCTGCCGGGGGGGCCGGGCGCCTGCGGGTTCATCGAGGGCCTGACCGAGGGCTGGTGGCTGCGCCGGCAGGCCTTCGAGGGGGAGGCGACGCCCGGCGCGTCGCTCGTGGCCGTCGCCGGGCTCTACGCGCGCTACCTGCCCGAGGTGGGCTTCGACTACAGCGTGGAGTTCGCGGGTGAGGGGGCCACCCACGCCTGGCGGATGAACGCCCGCGCGCAGGTCACCCAGCTGACGCTGCCCGCCGACGAGGGCATGTTCCGCGACCAGACCGGCACCTTCTTCGAGCCCCGCGCCGGCTGGCGCTGGCTGGTGGCCGAGCACCTGCGGACCGGCCAGGTGGTGGTCGCCGAGGTGCAGGGGGGCTACCAGATCGGTGTGCGCGCCGGCGTGCCCGACGATCCCAACCCCGGCGACCGGGAGGATGAGGCCCTGGCCGAGGCCTTCAGCCGCTGGGACCCGCACGACTACGACACGCTCGAGTTCCTCAACGGGATCGCCGCGTCGGAGTACCCGTTCACGGGCGAGCGCTACCTCGAGTGGCTGGGGGAGGCCGCCGCCCAGGCCGCGGACGCAGGCCAGATCGACCTGTTCGCGCTGGCGGAGTCCAGCGAGTTCCTCGCCTGCATCGAGGATCTCGCCAAGGAGCGCGGTGTGGCCGTGGAGTGGATCGATCCGGAGGAGGACATCCAGGTGGCCCTACACGCCGGGCCCCTGCGCCTGGTGCGCCCCTTCGCGCTGCCCTACCTGCACACGCTGCACAGCGGCCGCAGCTTCGTGGCCGGCGCCCGCGAGGCCTACGGGCCGGCGCTGGACGCCCTCGACGAGGCGCGGGCCCTGCTGGGCTGGGCCCAAGAGGCGCTCACTGGGCACAGCGTCGACGTGGTGGACGGCGTGGTGATGCGGGTGCGGGACGGGGCTGGCCGGGAGGTGCAGCGCTTCAACCTGATGGCGATGGCCGGCCGGCAGCCCTTCGTGGGGACGGCGGGCCGGGCGGCGTTCCTGCGCCTGCTCGGCTGGGACGAGGCCGCCGAGGCCTTCGTCGCCGCGGGGGACGCGCTGGACGTCTGCCCGGTCACCGGCGCTCCGGCGCGGGTGGGCAAGGTCATCCGCCCCGCCAAGCTGCTGGGCATCGATCCGCGCACGCTGGTGGGCGTGCCCATCGGCGATCACCTCGTCTACTACACCCTCGACAGCGCCACGCACTCGACGCCGGTGACGCCGGGGGCCGGGCGGGACCTGCAGACCCTGGAGGCGGCCTGGCGCGAGGCGCTGCCCGACACGCCGTTCCAGATCGCGGCGCTTCAGCGCCAGGGCGACGCGCTGCTGATCGCGGGCTTCGACGCCGGCTCGCTGTTCCTGGAGCCCGGCCGGGTCAAGGCGGTGCTCCAGGCGCTGGAGGCCCCGGACGCGGGCGAGCGCGAGATCTACGCCTTCCACCCCGACGTGCTGGTGGTCTCGCCCGAGCCGCTGACCGGGCAGGCCCTGGATCAGGCGCGGCTGGCCGCCCTGGGGCTGCAGCGGGCCCAGTTCCCGGGCCGGGCGTACGCCATGGCGGTGCACCGCCACATCGACCTGGGGGACACGCCCCTGGGCGCCGTGGGGCTGGACGCTTGACCTGGCTGACCTGGGCGCTGCTGGTGGGGCTGGCGACGCCGCCCACCGCGCCGGTGCGCCTGGGGGAAGGCCTGGACCGCGTCGGGGCCTTCGAGCCCGCCCTCGATCCGAGCCTGCAGCCGCCGATCCCCCCCGCCCGGGAGGGCGCGCGGCGCCTGCTGCTGGTGGGCGTGTCGCTGATCGCGGCGGGCGCGGCCGGCTGGTGGATCACGCCGGGCTGCGCCACCCGCGCGGCGGACGCGCGGTGCGTCGACGCGCGGGGGACGCGCAACCTGTTCCCGGCGCTGATCGTGCTGGGCCTGGGCGCCACCGCCACCTCGGCGTGGTGGCTGCGGCGCGATCTGCCCGAGCGGTGACGGGCGTCTTCGGCCCCGCGTGCGGCCCCTCGGCGGCGACATTGTCCGGTGGTGGGTCGTTTTTTTGGGCGGTAAGTGCCTGAACTGAAATGGGATTGATCGATTCTATCCGGCGCGTGGTGTGTCGCCGCTTGACGCGCCGTGTGTTCGGCGCTTACATCGGTCACACAGCGTGCCTGTCTTGACGACCTTCTCTACGACGCGCTGCGCCCTGACCGCTTGGAGTCTGCCGTGACCACCCTGTCCCTCCACCACCGCCAGTTCGCCGACCGCTCCGCGGCGGGGCCGCGCCGGCTGTTGGGGCAGGTGCGCGTCACGTACGGTCTGATCCCGAGCGAGAACGGCCCCCCCGGGCTGGGCGAAAAGCGTTTCCAAAGCGCGTAGTTGCTCCCTGCAACGCCGTGACGAGGTGACGCCCGCCCTCCCGATCAGGAGGCGCGGGCGTCGCTGTTTCTACGCCCCGCTCTCCTGCCCTTGCGACAGCCCCGCGCCCCACGCCTCGCCGTGGGCGGTGGGCCTCGACGCCCCGATCTCATCCACCCTCGGGTGTGATGCGCCGGGATGCGTGTGTCTTTGAACTGATGTGTGCCATGGGACGCGCTGAGAGGCGCGCCTCACCCCCTGTGGGGGGCGCACCCCAACCGAGCGCAGCGCGCTCAGGGCCCACATGGGCCAAGAGCTCATTTCTTTCTGGGTGTTGAGAGAGCGATCCCGTCGCGCGAGTCATCGCTGAAGTCGCCGCCTCCGAGGTTGCCGTGCCGTCGACGATGCCCTGCATTGTCTCCGACTCGGCGCCGTGGAGCCGACGCTTCGGCTCGCTCGGGCCTGGGCCGTGCATCTCAACACCCGGCTATGGCGGGCGCGGCTCGATGGACGAGCGCCGGTGTGCCCCGGAGGTGTGGGTTCGATCCCCACCGCCCGCCTGCGGCACGCACCGATCTGTTTGCCCCGCGAGGGCCCTGGATCGGCACTGACAGTCAATCGCCCCGCCCGGTGCGCCGGGCTCACCCGCGATCAGCCGAGGAGTCGTCATCGAAGACAGCGCCGACCCGATGCTCTGCCCGCCCCCTGCCCCGGCCGCTGCGGTCGCCGGGTCCTGGGACCGTCCGTTCCCCTCAACCGTCAGGTTCACCATGAAGGCATGTCATCTAAATGAGCGCCCCAGCCTGCGCCCGTTTCGGGGGCGCGGCGGCGCCCCGGCGATCGCCGCGCCCCCCGACGGGGCAGGCCCCGGCCAGCCCACGGCCGGCGCGACGCTGCGCACGCGAACTGAGGTCGTCGACGGTCCGCTGTCGATGGGCGAGGGGGGCGTGCCCCCGGGGTGGCGCCGCGCGGCGGAGGCCCAAAAGACGAACGCCCATCACCTCATGGGAGGTGATGGGCGCTCTCGGGTGCTTGACCCGTCGGTCGGGCTCGCTTGGGGGGTCGACCTGACCGAACAGCTGCATCCTACCGGGTCGGCGCGGCGTTGGCTGTGCGTGAATCCACCTGTGTCCTGGCTGACCCCCGTCGCGCTGAGCGATGGGTGGCTCAGCGGCGCCGATCGAGCCGGGCGTCGATGCGCGCGATCTGCTCGCGCAGGTCGTCGATCTCGCGCTGCCAGTACTGCACCGTGCCGAAGTGCGCGAAGGTGCGCTTGAAGGTCGGATCGTCGATCCGGCGGGCGATCCAGGTGCTGTAGTGGATGAACCGCAGGGCCCGCAGGGGCTCCACGAGGTCCAGCCAGTCGGGATCGAAGGGCCGGCTGTCGGTGTAGGCCTCGAGCAGCACCTGGCGCTGGCGGTCGCCCTCGGCGTCGTAGCTGGGCACCAGCATCCATACGTCTTGCACGGCCGGGCCGGTGAGCATGTCGTCGAAGTCGAGGAACACCGGCCCATCGGGGGTCCACAGCAGGTTGCCGGGGTGGCAGTCGCCGTGGATGCGGTGCATGGGCACGCCCTCGAACAGGGGCGTCATGCGCTCGATGAGGGCCTCGACGGTGGCCGCGTAGGCGGGCTCGACCGAGCTCGGCAGGGCGCCCAGGCGCTGCAGGGTCGCGAGGTTGTCGCGGCCGTAGGTCAGGGGCGTGAGCTGTGGCCGGCTCGGCGCGCTGCCCGCCTCACCCACGTCGTGCACCGCCGCGAGCAGCTCACCCAGGGTGCGCAGCTGGTGGTCCTCGAACTCCGACGGCGCCCGCCCGCGCACCCGATCGAAGAGCGCGAAGTGGATCCCCGCGGCGTCGCCCCCCAGCGTGCCGATGGTGTCGTCATCGTCGGTCAGCGCCAGCGGCAGCGCCACCGGCACCTCGGCCTCGTCCAGGTCGAAGAGGAACTCGTGCTCCTCATCGAGGGCGTCCAGCGACCAGCGGCCGGGCCGGTAGAACTTGCCCACGACCCACTGCCCGTCCTCCAGCTCAAGCTGGTAGACCCGGTTCTCGTAGCTGTTGAGGATCTGGAACCGCCCGGTGGCGCGGCGGCCGTCGATCTCGACGGCGTCCAGCACCTGCACGGGATCCAGGCGGGCGAACCGACCGGCGAGCGGGTGGTGGCCCATGGGGTCGTGGCTCATGGTGTGGCCTGGCCCAGGGCGGCCGCGGCCGCCGGCAGATCGTTGCCGATGATGTAGGCGCCGTCCACGATGAGGATGGGGCGCTTGAGCAGGTTGTTGTGCGCGGCGATCAGGGCCGCCGCGGCGGCTCGATCCAGCGTCGCCGCCTTCAGGTTCTGCTCGCGGTACACCACGTTGCGGGTGTTGAGGAACGGGCGCACGGGCTGATCGCCGATCAGCGCCTCGATCTCCGCCGCGCTCAAGGGCTCGGCGTTGATCTCGCGGCCCTCATAGGCGATCCCCCAGGCGTCGAGCTGCTTCTTGTACCGCCGACAGGTGTCGCAGGACTTCTTCCAGATGAACCGAATCGTCATGGGCGCTCCCAGGCCAGGCCGCACGCTCAGGCGGGCGGGGCACGCACGGTAGCGGCATCTTCGGTCGAGCGGGAGAGTGCAAGCGTTTGCCCTTCGCAGCGCTGCGATCGATCCCTACCGTGAGGTTGTGGCTACCCCCCAGTGCCACGTGGAACTCGACACCTCGCTCGGCTCCCCCCCCCTCCCTCGTCGAGCGAGGTGTCGGTCCCCCTTCGGGGACGCCCCAGGCCACCTCCGCCTCATCTCCTCTGCTGTCGCCCCGCTGGCGTGCCCTCAGTCGGCCACCCAGATCTGGCCGTGGCCGCGGCAGGTGCCGCAGAGCTTGCCGTGGCTCAGCTTGCCGAGGCCGTTGCAGGCCTTGCACTCAATCCAACGCAGGAGCAGGCGGGGTCGGCGGGTCGGGCGGCGCATGGGGACCTCCGGACAGGGTGGGGTCGCCAGTGTACGCCGCGGGCGGGGTGGGCGGAACCGGGGCCGCGCTCGGGGTGCGCCAGATCACGGCTGGCGGAGGGGGCGGGGGCCCGCGGGCGCGCCCGCGGCGTCACGGGCTGACGTCCACTGAGCGCGCCCCCAGGGCTGGATCAGCGCCTGATCAGAAGCACTGGTTGATGGTGTCTTCGCTGCAGCCGGCGCAGGACTCAGGGCTCTCGATGCACGGGGCGGCGCAGGCCTCCTGGCACGCCTCGTCTTCGCA
>JAUHVS010000842.1 GCA_030424955.1 bacterium
ATGGCGGCCTCGCCGATGACGGCGCCGTGGCCGACGGCGCGCCCGCGCCCGACGCCCTGTTCGATGCGGGCACGGCGGACGCGGGCGCCGGCGACGCCGACGTGCCCGACGCCGGATCGCCCGACGTCGGCCTGCCGGACGCCGCGCCGCCCGAGGTCGGCCCGCAGGACGCCGAGCCGCTCGACGCCGCCCTGCCCGATCTGGGCAACCAGGTCTGTGTCGAGGACGACCTGCGCGCCGTCCCGTGCGGCCCCGCGTCCCGCCAGGCGCAGCGCTGCGTCGACGACGCCTGGGTCGATGAGGGCGGCTGCCGCGCCCACCTGGTCTACCCGTGCGGCGCCGAGCAGTGGCTCGTGGACAGCGAGGATGGCCAGTGGATCCCCGAGGCGCGGCTGGCGTACCGGCCCAACTTCGCAGGGGATCCGCGGCGGTTCGCCGTTGAGGGCTTCGCCGAGATGTGGTGTGACGGCTGTCAGCGCGAGGCCCTGGATGGCCGGCTGGACCTGCACCTGCAACGCACCGTGGGTGTTGACGGCCGCGTGTCGATCGAGAGGACCTGCCGGCCGAGCGACGGCACCTGCGCCCGGGAGACCCGCTACGTCTACGCCCTCGAAGCCGGCGAGATCTCGGCCAGCATCTCGACCACGGACGACAACCAGATCGTGCAGCGCGACCTCCACCGGCTGGCGCCGGCCGATGGCGACAACGGCCCCCTGGCCCTCGTCGAGAGCCTGCTCGACCTGAGCCGTGGGGGCGAGGACGCCCGGACCCGCCTGACCTACACCTATGCCCCAGACGGGTGGCTCACCGACGTCGCGGTGAGCGGTGACGTGGTCGCGCAGCAGCGGCGCTACACCTACTCGGCCGCCGGCGCGTGGGCGTTGCTCGAGTTCACCTGGGCCGCCGAGCCCGACGCCCCCTTCAGCCGCATGTACTTCGACACCACCTGCGCCGAGTGTGACGCGGATCGCTGCTGGCCCATCGCCCCCGACGGCTGCGTGAGCGTGCCGCTGCGCCGCGACGCCGATGGGTTTGTGGGCGGCTGGCCGACCATCGCGTGCCTGCAGGGCCAGACCAGCCAGATCTCCGCGACCATGGCGTGCGCCGGGTGGCAAGGCACCCTGGCCCTGTCGCGGGATCCCGAGGATCTGCGCTGGATGGCGACCCTGCTCGGCCCACAGCAGGGGGAGGCCCCGTTCGGCGTCCTGGCTCGCCTGGGCGGCCGGGTCGATCCCGACGGCGTCCCCCGGTGGCATGATGGCACCGCGATCCCGCTCGCGCTGTTCGGCGGCAACCCCTTCGGCGGCGGGCAGTGCGTCGGCCTCGCGCCCGATGGGCGCCTGCGCGGCGTCAACTGCGGCGAGGGCCCGCCGGTGGCGTCGGGCTTCCTCCCCTACATCTGCGAGCGGCGCCCGCCCGCGCCGGCGCCGTAGACAGACCCCCGCCGCTCACTCCAGCACCGTGAACTGCACCGCCGGGCTGCGGCGGGCGGGGGCGTCGGCCGGCCACACCTGCAGGGTGTGCGCGCCGGGCGCCGCCTGCCACCAGCGCTCGAAGGGCGCGGCCGTCTCGCCCAGCACCACCCCATCCAGCGCCCACACCAGCCGGTCGACGTCCGGCGGCGCCTCGGCCCGCAGGCGCACCCGCGCGAGGTGCCTGGGCGTGTGCGCGTCCAGGGCGAAGGCGTCGCCGTCGTCGGGGTAGAGCACCCGCACCGTCAGGCGGCGCCGCGCCGGGCCCGGCATGGGCGCCACAGGCCGCGCGGCGATCGGCGGCGCGCCGGCCGTGGGCTCGGCGCGTGGATCGATGGCCCAGTCTTCGCCCGGGTGCTGACAGCCGTCGGCGGCCGGTGGCTCGTCGCGACACACCGCCACGGCCCGCAGCCCCGCCCGCGAGAAGGGCTGGGGCGGGTAGCGGGCCGCCAGCGCGCGCATCACCCGGTTGAACAGCCGGCCGGCCCCGGCCACGCCGCTCACCCCCTGCATGGGCTGGCCGTCGAAGTTGCCCACCCAGGTCGCCACGGTGATCTCGCTGGTATAGCCCACCGCCCAGTTGTCGGTGAAGTCGCTGCTGGTGCCCGTCTTGACCGCCGCGGGGAACGGCAGCTCCAGCGGCCCGTAGCGCCCGAAGGCCGGGGCCCGCGCGATGGGATCGGACAGGATGTCGGTCAGCAGGTGGGCGACGGCCGCCGACATGACCACGCTGGCCTCCCCGGGGGGCGCGTCGCGCCGCCAGCGCCAGGGCCGCCACACGCCGCCGTTGGCCAGCGCGCGGTAGGCGTTGGCCAGCTCGATGAGCCGCACCTCGCCGTTGCCGAGCGCCAGGCCCAGGCCGTAGTGCTGCGCCGACCGGTCGAGGCTGGCGAAGCCCAGCCCCCGCAG
>JAUHVS010000062.1 GCA_030424955.1 bacterium
GACGGCCGCGGTCGACCGCGCCGCGAGGTCGCGCAGGATGGCCGTGGCCAGGCCGGCGAGCAGGGCGTCCTTGCTCGGGAAGTACCGGTAGAGCGCGCCGACGGTGTAGTCGACGGCCGCGGCGAGGCGCTGCATCGACAGCCCCTCCAGGCCGTCGGTGGCGATGATCCCCAGGGCGGCGTCGGTGATGCGCTGCTCGGTCTGGGCGCGGCGGCGGGTGGCGGGGGACGGCATCGCGGGGCTCATGTGTGAGTTGTGCTCAGAAAGTAAGCGTTGTTTACGGATTGGGCAAGGCGAAGGCCATCGCCTCGCGTCGGTCGTTAGCAAGTACTTGAATGCGAATGGGAATCTGTCGTGCTGGGTGGGGCCGGTCAGCTCGCGGCGGGCCGCCAGCGGGCGCCGTGGCGGGCCCACCACGCCGGGAGATCCGCCGGATCCATGGCCTTGCCGTAGCGCCAGCCCTGGCCCGCCTGGGCGCCCATCTCGCGCACGGTCTGCTCCTGGATCTCGGTCTCGATGCCCTCGGCCACGCTCTCGAGCCCCAGGATGTGTGCCAGCGACAGCGACGCCGCCACGATCGCCCGATCCTCGGCGTCGTCCGGCAGCCCCTGCACAAACGACCGGTCGATCTTGATCTGCTCGGGCGCCAGCCGCTTGAGGCGCAGCATCGAGGAGTAGCCGGTGCCGAAGTCGTCGATGGACACCTGCACCCCCTCGCTGCGCAGCGCGGCCAGGGCCCGATGGAACGCCGGCTGGTCCACGGCGACTTTTGTCTCGGTCAGCTCCAGCATGAGCCGGTGCATGGGCACGCCCCGGGCCGGCGCCGTGCGCAGGAGCGCGATGTAGGCGGCCGAGAGCACGTCCCGGGGCGTGATGTTGATGGCCACGGCGGGCAGCGTCAGGCCCTCACTCGCCCAGCGGGCGAGGTCCTCGATGACGGCGTCGGTGATCTGCAGGTCGAGCTCGACGTCCTGGTGGGTCTCGGTGGCGAGATCCATGAACTGGCCGGCCACGATGACGCCGTCGGTGGGGTGCCGCCAGCGCGCCAGGGCCTCGAAGCCCACCACCGCGTGGTCGCTCAGCCGCACCTGGGGCTGGTACCACGCCTCGATCTGCCCGGCGGCGAGGGCCGCGCGGAGGGCGTTCGCCGCGATGAAGCGCGCGTGCATCTGGGCGCTGTGGTCCGCGTCGTGGAAGCGCACGCTGTTGGGGCCCACCTGCTTGGCGCGGAACATGGCGGCGTCCGCGTGGCTCATCAACGTGGTGGGATCGTCGGCGTCGTCGGGGAACAGGGCCACGCCCAGGCAGACGCTCAGCGAGAGCTCGACCCCGGGCGCAGGCGAGATGGGCCGGCGGACGGTCTGGATGAGCCGGTCGAGGCGCTGCACCAGGGCGGGCCCGCGGGTGAGCCCGTCGGCGATGAGCACGAACTCGTCGCCGCCGAGGCGGGCGAGCAGCTCATCGGACCCGATCTCGGCCTGGATCGCGGCGGTCAGGGCGACCAGCACGGCGTCGCCGACGTCGTGGCCGTAGTGGTCGTTGATGTCTTTGAAGCCGTCGATGTCGAGGCAGATCAGCGCGCCGCCGCCCGTGTGCGGGGCCCGGCTCACCGCGTGGGTCAGGTGCGCGGTCAGCAGCAGGCGGTTGGCGGCCCCCGTGAGCCCGTCGTGGTGGGCCAGGTGCGCCAGCCGCGCCTCCGACTCCTTGATGCGCGTGATGTCGCTGAAGACGGCGACGTGGTGGGTAGGCTCACCGTGGCGGTCGCGCAGCGTGTCGATCTGCAACCACTCGTGCAGGAGGGTGCCGTCCCTGCGCCGGTTGATGATCTCGCCAGACCAGCGGCCGGTGTCGCGCAGCCTGGCCCACAGCGCCCGATAGAAGGCCGGCGCGTGGCGCCCCGAGGACAGGACGTTCATCCCCTGGCCGACGATCTCGGCGGCGGTGTAGCCGGTGATCTGTGAGAAGGCCTGGTTGACCTCGAGCACCACCCCACGGGGGTCGGTGATGGCCACGGCCTCGCTGGTGGCGCTCACGATCAGCTCGTAGCGGGCGAGCGCGGCCGCCTGCCGGGCGTGGGCGGTCAGGTCGACGTGCACCCCGACGATGCGGCGGGCCACGCCATCGGGGCCGCGCTCAGTGACGGTGCCCTGGCCCAGCACGGTGACCCAGTGCCCCGCCTCGTGCCGCAACCGGTAGGTGAGGCTCGGGTGATCGAGCCCCCCGCGCAGCGCCTGGTCAACGTGGGCGCGCGCAGCGGCGCGGTCGTCGGGGTGCAGGCGCAGGAAGATCTCGCGCGGCCGCGCGCACACGGCGCTGGCCGTCAACCCCAGCATGGCGCCCATGCGGCCGTTGCAGCGCAGGCGATCGTTGGGCACATCCCAGTCCCAGGTGCCCAGCTGCGCCCCATCGACAGCGGCCTCCAGCAGGCTCTCGCGCTGACGGAGCTGCGACTCGAGCCGCTTGAGGTCGGTCACGTCCTGCAGGGTGCCGTGCAGGACCGTCCCTTCGCCCCGGCGCACGTGGTTCACCAGGGCACGGGCCTCGCCGTCGGGCAGCGCCAGCTCGCTCTCGAACGCGATGGTCGCGCCCGGTGGGCCCGCCATCAGCTCGGCGAGCTGGGCGCGCAGCGAGGCCTGCGCCGCCGAGCTCAGGAGCGGCCACAGGGCCTCCGCGGCAGGCAGGGGGGCCGGCGCCGCGGGGAGCCCCAACAGGCGCCTCGCCTCGGCCGAGAAGTGATGCAGCCCGCGTCGGCGTCCCAGCGCCAGTCGCCCACCCGACCGATGGCCTGTGCCTCCCGCAGGCTGGCGTGCTCGTCAGCCAGCCGATCGGCCAGCTGGACCTGCGTGGTGACGTCCATGAACGTGACCACGGTCCCGAGCGGTGGGGTGCCCTGGGCGCTCGGGATGGGCTCGGCGTCGATGGACAGCCAGATGCGATCGCCGTCGCCCCGGCCCACCTGCATGATGAACCCGCGGACTGGCTGGCCCGTGCGCTGCGCCTGCTGGCTGGGGTGATCGGCGGCGGTCAGCCGTCGGCCGTCGGGGTCGAGGGCCTGCCACAGGGGATCGGCCGAGCTGCGCCCATACAGCTGGTCCTCTGACAAGCCCAGCAGCTTGCAGGCCCGGGGCGTGGCCATCAGCACGGTGTCGCTCGGGTCATTCAGCGTGACGCCGGCGCCGAGGCGGTCGAAGGCCAGGCCCTGCAAGGCGTGCAGGCTCGGCACGTTCAGTGGCCCGGCGGGCCCGTCCGCGGGCCCGGGCGATGGGTCGATCACCAGCAGCCGCTGACCGGCTGTGCGGTGGTTGCCGCCGACGGCCACCAGGGTCCAGCCGACCGCGGCGCCGCTGTGCAGCCGGCACTGGCCGCGGGCCAGCAGGGCACGCTGGCTGACGGCGGCGGCCAGCTCGCCCGGGGCGGGCGACAGGGCGGTGAGCAGCGCGGAGAGGGGGAGGCCCCGGGTGGGCGTGAAGCCTGCGACGGGCAGCCAGTTGGGGTTGACCACAAGGACCGCGTCGGCCTCGCCGAGCAGCACCCAGGCGAGAGACGCGACGTCCGTCATTGGGCTGGCGCTTGCGATGGGGCGGGCACCTTCAAGTCAGGCTCCCTGTTCTCAGAGCGGGCAACTGGCAGCGGACCAGACAGAATAGATCGACGGGGCCAGGCGCACACGCGGCCTGTCGACCGGACTGCTGTCCCTATCGGCGGGCGGGTGAAGCGAGTTGAGCCTCCGGGTCGCCCCCGCGGACGATTCCGGGGACGATCAGGGATCGGGGCGGTTGAGGTCGACCTGCGCCGCCAGCGCCTCAGGCGGGGGCCGCCAGCGGGCCTCGCGGCGCTCGCGCAGGGTCGCGATGACCTGCTGCAGGGTGGGGTCGTGCCAGGGGCGGTGGTCGAGGCGGTGGCCCTTCTGGGCGTTGCAGCGGGCGCAGGCCAGCGCGAGGTTCTCGAGGGCGTCGGTGCCGCCGTGGGTGCGGGGCACGATGTGCTCGACGGTGACCTCGGGGCCGGCCCCGCCGTCGGCCTCCACGGTGAGCTTGGCGCGACAGTGGATGCACTTGCCCACCCAGCACGGGCCGCCCCGGGCCGGCCGCTGGAGCCGGAAGGTCCGGTCCGTCGCGACACAGGCCAGAATGAGTCGTCGATGGCTCGTGCCCATGTCAGACCGATGCCACACACCAGATATTGGTCGCGCCGGGCGGGCTGGCGACGGCCAGCGGGGGGCTGGGGGGCCGCCAAACCGCCGCAGCCGGTGCAGATTTACCCGCATCGGGTTGAAACCGAGAGGCGATCGGCGCTACAAGCCGCCGCCATTTTGACCGGGAGGGGATGCCGATGAAGGCGCACCGCTGGACTCACTACGCCCTGATGATCTGTACCGCGCTGGCCCTGGCGGCCTGTGACGATGATCCGCCGGCCGGTAACGGGGGCGGCGAGCCGCCGCTGCCCACGCGGGACCAGGGGATGGCCATCCCCGACGCGGGCCTGCCCGTGGCCGACATGCTGACCGTCGAGCCCGACATGGCGCCGCCCATCGACATGGCGCCGACCCCCACCTTCCGCGTGCTGGTGCTCGAGGGCGACAGCGAGCCGCAGGCCTTCTTCGGGGGCCAGATCGCGCTGCAGGTGCGCTACCTCAGCAGCGAGATGACGCCGGTGAGCGGCAGCGTCAAGGTGAAGCTCTACGACGAGGCCGGCGCCGACCGCACGGCCATGGGCGTCGACGGCAGCGTCATCGACCGCGCCGATCTGCGCACCGACGCCGAGGGCCGCGCGCGCTTCCAGATCACCGCCGGCGCCGTGGAGACCGTGTTCACCGCCGAGGCCAGCGCCGATCTGGCCGAGCCCGTGCGCTGGACCATCACCGTGGCCCGCAACCCCGAGGGCGGCGTGGCCGTGCGCGTGGTCTACCCGGCCGCGGGCCGCTACCCGGTGGGCGACTTCACCGCCGCCCACGTGGGCCTGTTCGCCGGCACCTGCGACGAGGCCCGCGGCCTGCCCCGCGGCGCCCTGGGCTTCGCCCACCAGCTGCCCGATCTGATGCCCTTCGACGGCGACGACACCGCCGCGGGCGGCGCGCTGCCCGACGGCCGCACCTACGCCGCCATCGCCTGGGCCGACTCGGCGCTGGGCGTGCCCGTCGCCTGGGGCTGCACCGACGACCTGACCATCATGGGCGGCGGCGTGGCCCAGGCCACCGTGACGCTGGGCGACGATCCCCTGGAGTACAAGGGCACCTTCAACGTCGAGCACGCCATCGAGCTGAGCGACCTGCTCGCGGCCGAAGAGGGCGGCGCGTGGGGCACGCTGGCGACCATCATCGACGTGCTGCGCGTGGTGGGCGAGGAGCCCGGCCGCCGGGGCCCGCTGCTGGTGGGCCTGCTGTGCGAGCAGCTCGACGTGGATCCCGCCGACTGCGGCTTCCTGCAGGCCTTCGTGGGCCCGCTGCTGGACGGCCTGATCGAGGACAACGCGCCGCCCGAGGCCCTGCAGGCCCTGCGGGTCATCGGCGACGTCACCGAGATCCTGGGCCGCCCGCGGCTCGTGGGCGAGATGGTGTTCATCGACAGCTTCCCCGACGTGGACGGCCTGCTGCTCGGCAACGAGAGCCGCTGGCAGGGCATGCGCTTCGCGTGGCGCAACGGCTGTGACTTCCCCGACCGCGCCCGCTGCGAGCGCACGCTGAGCCTGGTGGACGACGCCGGCCTGCCCCGCCGCAGCATCGCGGCGCCCTTCGACGCCCGCGTCGAGGCCGACGATCAGCTCATCATCGGCAGCCACACCATGCGGCTGCACTTCGGGCGCATCGCCCTGGGCGTGCTCGAGGCCTGGCTGCTGCCCGAGATCTTCGGCGAGCCCGGCCCCATCACCATCGCCAACCTCTTCGGCCGCCTGATCCCCTGCGCCGATCTCAACACGGCCATCCCGCCCTTCGATCCCATGAGCGGCGTGTGCGAGGGGCTGGTCATCGCGCCCCTCGCCCAGGGCGTGACCGAGGCCATCGAGAACCTGGGCCTGGGCCTGGACGTGATGAACCTGCAGGGGCGCGTGACCGTGGCTGACCTCAACCCCGACCGCCAGGTGGACCGCCTGGTGGACGGCGTGTGGGACATCGCCTTTGGCGACTCGCCCGACGTGGTGCCCGAGGCCGGCACCTGGTCGGGCTGCCGCGTGGGCGAGTGCCCCGAGGACGCCGAGCCCGCCCCCTGAGCGCCGCCGCGCCACCCTGAGCGCCACCGCGCCACCCTGAGCGCCCCCGGCCGTCGACCCTGAGCGCCCCCGCGCATGCCCAGGGTCCGCCGCTGGCGCCCCTCCCCCCGCTTTGTTTGCCGCACCGGATCGGGCACCATCCTGGCTCAGCCAGTGGGGGTGTACGCGTGGGGCGGAGCAGCGACCAGAGCCAGGGCAGCGCGGGGCGGCGGGTCGGCCAGGCGCTCCTGGCCGCCGCGGCCGGGGCGGGCCTGTGGGCCTGTAGCGCCGTGTTCGACTTCAAGGAGTGCGAGACCGCCGAGGACTGCCTCGGCGGCGCCGCCTGCGACACCGGCGTCTGCCAGGTGACGGTGGCGCGGGGCGCGATCCAGCGCGACACCCGCTGGACCGCCGATCAGGTGCACGTGCTCGACGGGATCGTCTTCGTGACAGACGGCGCCACCCTCACGGTCGAGCCCGGCGCACAGGTGCTGGGCCAGCGGGGCAGCGCGCTCATCGTCACCGCCGGCGCCACCCTCGACGCCGTGGGCACCGCCGACGCGCCGGTGGTCTTCACCAGCGCGCAGCCCGCAGGGACCCGCGCGCCCGGGGACTGGGGCGGCGTGGCGCTGCTGGGCCGCGCCCGGGTCAACCGCAGCGCCCCCCACCTCGAGGGGCTGGCCGCCAGCGATCAGACCGCCTTCGGGGGTGACGACGACGCAGGCTCCTGCGGGCGGCTGCGCTACGCGCGGATCGAGTTCGCGGGCCAGGAGCGCGCCCGCGACGACGAGCTCAACGGGCTGACCCTCGCGGGCTGTGGGGCGGGCACCATCGTCGAGCAGGTGCAGGTGCACCGCGCGAGCGACGACGGCGTGCAGATCGTGGGCGGCACGGTGGGGCTGCGCCAGATCGTCATCAGCCGGGCGGGGGACGACGGCCTGGACTGGGAGGCCGGCTGGCGCGGGCAGGCGCAGTTCGTGGTGGTGCAGCAGGACCGCACGGGCGATCACGCCGTGGAGGGCGACAACGATCCGGCCGATCCCGAGGCCCAGCCCCGCTCCCGGCCGACGGTGAGCAACCTGACGGTCATCGGCAGCCGCGACGCCCCCGCGGGGGTGGGGCTGTTTTTGAGCGGCGGCACCGCCGGCGAGATCCTCAACGCGGTGGTGGTGGGCCCGGCGGTGGGCATCGACGTCGAGAACGGGGCCCTGCCCCCCGGGCCGCCCGAGGCGCCGCGCTCGACGGTGCGGCAGCTGATCGGCGGCGATCTGGATCCGGCCAGCGAGGGCCTGCGCCTGCAGGCGGTGCAGCTCTTCGACGTGGGCCCGGACGGCCAGACCGGCTTCCCCCAGGAGCCCCGCCCGGCCGGGGCCGACGATCCCGCGTGGACCCAGACCGACGACGACGGGTTCGACGAGGCGCGGCACTTCTTGAGCGAGGGGGGCGGCGTCACCGTGGGCGAGGATCCCGAGCTGGCCCGGCCCTACAGCCTGTCGGCGCCCGATCTGCGGCCGCTGCGCCGGCTGGTGGGCGCCACGCTGCCGGCGGGCCGAGGGCTGGACGAGGCGGCGCGCTACCGCGGGGCCTTCGACGCGCAGGCGGCGTCGGGCTCGGACTGGACGGCGGGCTGGACGGCCTACCCGGCCGACTGAGCCGCGCCGGGGCGGGCGGTCAGTCCTTGGCCTGGTGGATGGTCATGGTCGGGAACGCCATCTCCCAGCCGTTGGCGTCGAAGGTGCGCTTGATGGTCAGGTTGATCTCGCTGACCACGTCGAAGAAGTCCTTCACGGGCACGACCCAGAACACCACGCTGAGCTGCAGGGCCGAGTCGCCGAAGGCGGCGAAGCGCACGGCGTAGTCGTCGCGCACCTTCTCGTGGGCGCCCAGGATCTCGCGGATCGCGGCGATGGCGGCCTCGACGGTCTCGCTCGTGGTGTCGTAGGTCAGCCCGATGGTGCACGCCTGCTTGCGGGCCTCGCGCATCGACAGGTTCTCGATGGGGCCGCCCACCAGCACCGAGTTGGGCAGGGTGACGATGGTGCCGTCGAAGGTGCGCATGCGGCAGGTGCGCAGGCCCAGCTCCACGATGGTGCCGGTGTGGCCCTTGATGGTGACCACGTCGTCGACGTGGAAGGGGCGGTCGGCGAAGACGGTCACGGAGCCGAAGATGTTGGCCAGCGTGTCCTTCGCGGCCATGGCCAGCGCCAGACCGCCGATGCCCAGGCCGGTGAGCAGCGAGACGATGTCGAAGCCGATGTTGTCGAAGGCCACCAGGACCGCGAAGATCCAGACCATCACCTTCAGCGACTTCTCGAGGATCGGCACGATCTGGTCGTCGAAGCGGTTCTCGCTGACCTGGGTGCGCGGGTCGATGTAGGTCTTGCGCAGCGCGCTGATGAGGTTCGAGATCGCCCACGCGGCGAACATCAGCGAGGCGACCACCACCACGTTGTGGGACACGCGGTCGACGGCCGTGGGCAGCCGCAGCGAGCGCACCGACTGGCTGATGCCCCAGATGAGCACCGTCCAGAAGAAGGGCTTCTCGATGGTGGTCAGCAGGATGTCGTCGAACTGGGTCTTGGTGCGGCTGGTGAGGTGCTTGACCGCCAGCTTGAAGAGCATCGGGACGACCTTCGCGGCGGCGAAGGTGAGGGTCACGTAGAGCGCGACCATGAGCATGTCTTTGACGGTGTTGCCCGAGAACAGAACGGTATCCATGCGCGGCTCCTGCGGCGAAAGAGTCACGCATTAAGCAGATTCCACGGCCCCTGGGAAGGGGCAGCGGGCGGCCGGCTGGGCCTGCCGGGCTGAATTCGGCCGGCGCGCGCGCCCGGTCTACTCCACCGTCAGGGCCCCGGCCCACTCGGGCTGGTAGCCGTCGCTGGAGCCCGCGGGCTGCCCGTCGCAGAACACGTAGTGGCGGCCCCCATCCATGCTGACGCGCCAGGCCAGATCGTAGGCGCCGGCGGCCGGCGCGGGCACGGTGGCCTGGTACTCGTCGTTGTTGGGCTCGCCCGCCCCGACGGCGTCGTAGCCCGGGTTCGGCGCCCCTGGGAACCACCGCCAGCCGGCCTCGCTGGGGGCCTGGCCGTCGGGGCCGTAGCCCGCCTCGACGATCAGCCGCGGGGTGGGGGCGTTGTCGGGGCCCAGATCGGTGAGCCCGGCCTGGTAGATCCGCGCGTAGACCGTGAGCGCGTCCCCGGGCGCGACCTGCGCGACCCACGGGAACTGCAGCCGGCAGAAGTTCACGAGCGGCGGGATCTCGCCCTCGCAGCGCCCCGTCTGGGGATCGCACGGGGCCTCGCACTGCCGCAGGCGCCACAGCCCGTCGTCGTGCAGCTCCACCGCCGCGCCGGCCTCACACAGGCTCAGGCCCGGCCGCGGCGGGCGGCAGGCCACGCGCACCGCCTGGTTGCAGCCGGCCGCTGGCAGGCAGCCGGCCCACTCAGCCTCGTCGCCCTGGCAGCGGGCGCCCAGCGGCGCGGCGCCGGCGGCCTGGCTGGGGGTGCCCAGGGGCGCCAGGCCGAGGGTGCGGCACACCACCGCGTGCTCGGCGGGGCCAAAGCCGTCGGCGCACACCGCCTGCCACGCGCCGCCCGGCGCGCGGGCCTCGACGGGGCCCTCGACGCCGGCGCCGAGGCGCAGGGTGTCGCCGGGGCAGCCGCCCCCCGCCGGCGCGCAGCCCGCGGCGCAGGCCACCGGCCGCTCGATCAGATCGGCGCCACAGGTGACGGACAGGCCGTCGGCACAGGCGCGGGTGTTGGCCTCGTCGCAGGCCCGCGCGGGCTCGTCATCGCAGGTCACACCATCGGCGGCGCAGCGGCCGCCGGGGCACGGGCTGGTCTGCCGCGCGCCGTCGTCGCGCCAGCGCACCTCGGCCCCGGCCTCGCACACCTGGGCGGGCAGGGGGGCGGGCGCCGGGGTGCACACCACGGCCACGTCGTCGGCGTGGCTGCAGGCGGTCATGCCCAGCGGCCCGCGGGGGCAGTCCGCCAGCCGCGCCTCGTCGCCGGTGCAGCGCAGGCCATCGACCCACACCGGCCCGGCGCCCCCGCCGCGCACCTCGACGCGATCCACGCCCGCGAAGCCGGCCTGTCGGCAGGCCACGGCGGCCGCCGCGGCGTCGAAGCCCTCGCCGCACACCGTGCCCCACTGGCCCGCGAAGAACAGCTCGACCCGGCCGGCGCCCAGGCGCTCGCCGATGAGCCGCAGCGCGCCGTCGGCCAGGGGGGCGCAGGCGCCGTCGCCGGGGTGGCAGGCGCCCTCGCATGGGGTGGTGACCGTGAAGCCGCGGCCGTCGGCGCGGCAGGTGAGCAGCCCGTCGCGGCCGCACTGCTGCGCGCCCGCGGCGCACGGGGTCTCGCGGCGGCAGGCCTGGGTGCTGCCGTCGCAGTCCAGCAGGCACTCGGTGCCCCGCACCCGCTGGTCGCCGGTGGCGGCGCAGCGCTGCAGGGCGCCGTCGACGCAGGCGGTGGTGTCGGGGCGGCACAGGGGGTTGCAGGCGCCCGCCTGGCAGCCCAGGGGGCAGGCGGCGTCGGGGGCGTAGGCGGCGCCGCGGGCGTCGCACACCTCGCGGGTGTCGCCGTCGCAGCGCTGGTCGACGCCCGGGCGGCAGGTGGGGAAGCAGGCGGCGGCCGCGGGGTCACAGCCGTGGGGGCACGCGGCGACCTGGGCCTGGCCGCTGCCGTCGGCGGCGCACTGCTGCACGCCGTCGCCGTCGCAGGCGCGGGCGCCCGGCGCGCAGGCGCAGCCGTCCAGATCGGCGAGCACCGCGTCGAGGGCGGCCGCGAGCCCGTCGACGGTGTCGGCGGCGGGCACGCCCAGGGCGTCGGTCTGGCCCGCCGCGGCGATGGGCGCCAGCGCGGCCCGCGCGGCGGCCCCGACGGCGATCCCGTAGGTGCGCACCCGGCGTACGGCGAGCTGTTCGGTGGCCGCGCGCGCCGCGGCCGCGCCGCCGCACCCGTCGGGCCCCGCCGCCAGCAGCACCACGGCCTGGGCCTCGGCCCCCTCGCCGAAGCCTTGCTCCAGCTGGGCCAGGGCGGCCGCCCACCCGCCGGCGGGGGCGTCCCCGGGCGGGCGGAGGGCGGCGAGCGCGTCGGCGTCGACCGCGCCGGGCGGCTGCAGGGCGCCCGCGCCGCAGCCGTCCCCGCCGGCCGCGGGGAACACGCGCAGGCCAAGCCGGATCGCCGCGCCGCGGGTGCGCAGCAGCCGGGTCAGGGCCGCCTGCACCGCCGGCCAGTGCGGGGCCATGGCGGCGCTGCGGTCCAGCACCACCATCAGCTGAGGGGTGGTGCAGGCGCCGGCGCAGGCCGCGCCGTCGCAGGCGCGCCCGGCGGCGCAGGGCACCCGCCGCGACCAGGTGGTGCAGCCGGGCCGCGCCGGATCGGCCACGCAGGCCCGGGCGCCCTGGGCGTCGCAGGCCTCGCCGCCCGCTGGGCCGCAGTCGCCCGGGCAGTCCAGGGCGCAGGCGCCGTCGGCGCAGATCTCGTCGATCCCGCAGGCGCCGCAGGTGCCCCCACAGCCGTCATCGCCGCAGGCCCGGCCGGTGCAGTCGGGCTGGCAGTTGGCCACGCAGGCGCCGGCCGGCGTGCAGCTGCGCGGGGCCGCGCAGGCGCCGCAGTCGCCGCCACAGCCGTCGCCCCCGCAGGCGCGGCCCTCGCAGTCGGGCACGCACACCGCCGCGCAGCGGCCGTCGGTGCACTGCTCGTCGGGCCCGCAGGCGCCGCAGGGGCCGCCGCAGCCGTCATCGCCGCACACCGCCGCGCCGCAGTCGGGCACGCAGCCCACGCAGCGGCCCTGGGCGTCGCAGGTGTCGGCGCAGGGGCAGTCCTGGGCGCAGTCGGCGCAGGTCTCGGGCCCGTCGCAGGCGCCGTCGCCGCAGGTGGGATCGGGCAGGCAGCGGCCGTCCTGGGTACACGCCTCGCGGGCGCCGCAGTCACCGCAGGTGCCGCCGCAGCCGTCATCGCCACAGGCGCGCCCGGTGCAGTCGCCCGTGCAGGCCGGGCCGCAGGCGCCGCCCGCCGGCTCGCAGCGCTCGCCCTCGCCGCAGCCGCAGTCGGCCAGGCAGGTGTCGCAGCGCTCCTGGTGATCGGCCACGCAGGCGCCGTCGCCGCAGCACGCGCCACAGTCCACGGGGCAGCTCCAGCAGTCCTCGCCGGCCCCGCAGGCGCCGTCGCCGCAGTCCGCGGGACGGGCCGCGCACTGGCCGCCCTGGCAGAAGGTGTCGCCCTCGCACACCCCACACAGCCCGCCGCAGCCGTCATCGCCGCAGGCGTTGGCCATGCAGGTGGGCATGCAGGCGCCCAGGTCCCGCGGGCCCATGTCACCGTTTGGTGCCCGCCCGTCGGCGGGGGTGGGGGTGGGGTCGCTGTCGACGTTGGCGCAGGCGGCGAGGCCGCCCAGCAGACACAGGCACAGCAGGGGCAAGCGAGGCATGGGGCGCTCCCGGGCGGTCAGGGCGGCGCCCTGCCTCGCAATCGCCGTGCCGGGCCCACCGGCGCCGTCGACGGACGCCGCCAGCCGGCTAGAAGCTGCGGCTCTCGAGGCCCAGGGTGAGGGTGGGGGTGCTGGCGTTCGACTGGGCGTAGGCCACCCCCTCGATGCCGGCGTGCAGGCCCAGCCGGTCGAGGAACCACCAGGTGCCGCTCACGCCCACGCCCAGGTAGGCGGTCTGCCCGGCGCCCAGCACGTTGACCACCTCCACGGCGTCCACGGGCTGGTGCAGGTTGGTGTGCAGATCCACCACCCAGCGCGGGCTGATCTGCCAGCCGAGCTGCGCGAACCCGGTCACCGCGGGGCTGATGGCCGACGCGCTGTAGCCGCGGGCGCCCAGGCTCGCGGCCAACCACCCGAAGGGCAGGCCGGCGCCCACCTGCAGCTCCCCCTCGATGCGGTGGGTCTCGACGGTGGGGGCCAGGAAGAAGGGCACGCCCTCGGCGGTGCCGGTGCCGATGACGTCGGCCCCCACGTCGGGGGCGTAGCCGTAGCGCACCTCGCCCGCGAGCCGCAGCGGGCCCACCGCCCGGCCCAGGCGCACGCCGCCGCCGAAGAAGCCCGCGTAGTGGGTGCTGTCGCCGCCGTCGTAGGCGGCGTGGCCGTAGGGGTTCGCGAAGCCCACGAGGGTCACGGTGTCGGTCAGGCCGTACTCGCCGTACAGGTTCACGGCGACGTCGCGGAACCCGTCGGGCAGCTCGGCGGTGCCACCGTCGGCGTCGAACAGGTTCTGGCCCACCAGCAGGCGGGTCCAGACCTTGGCGTAGTGGGCGCCCTCGGGCTGGGTCCAGCCGGCGGCGAGGGCCGGGGCGGCGGCGAGCGTCAGGCCCGCCGAGAGCAACAGTGAGTGACGTGTCATGACCACAAAGATGCCAGACCCGGCCGGTGGATGCCTTCCCAGATGTCGATCCCTGGCGCACCATGCGGCCCCGCGCAGGGGCCACCGTCGGCCCGCGCAGCGCTCAGGAGCCGCCCAGATGACCCTCGACGCCATCGACCGCCACGCCCTCGCGGCGGATCTGGAGCGCCTGCGGGCCGAGATCAAGGCCGAGGCCAGCGAGGCCGACTGGCGCCACTTCCGGCGGCTGGCGTGGGCCGGCCGCGGCGTCGGCTGGCTCGGCCTCGCGCTGGCGGGCTGGGCCCTCAACCCGCTGAGCGTCATCGGCCTGGCCTTCGCGAGCGTGGTGCGCTGGGCGGTGGTCGGCCACCACGTCTGCCACCGCGGGCTCGACAAGATCCCAGGGCGCCCCGCGGGCCTGCACAGCAAGACCTTCGGGCGGGGCTGGCGCCGGCTGCTGGACTGGATGGACTGGATGCCCGTCGAGGCGTGGCACTACGAGCACGACCTGCTGCACCACTACAAGCTGGGCGAGGCCACGCCCCCGGAGGGGCCGCCCGGCGATCCCGACGTGCCCGACCTCAACGCGTGGTGGATCCGTCAGCTGCCCGTGCCAGCGCCGCTGCGGGCCGCCGTCGTGCTGGCCCTCTCGCTGGTGTGGAAGCCCCTGTACTACGGCCCCAACGTCATCAACGAGCTGATCAACAAGGCCGCCGCCCGCCGGGGCGAGCCCGTGCACGGGCTCTACGACTGGCGCATCGTGCACCCGGGGCGGCGGCGGCTGTGGATCATCGTCGCGCGCTCGTGGCTGGCCTATGGCGTGTGGCGCTTCGGGGTGCTGCCGGCGCTGTTCTTGTGGTGGGGGGTGGGCGCCTGGCAGACGGCGCTGCTGAACCTGCTGCTGGCCGAGGCGCTGGCCAACCTGTGGTCCTTCTGGATCATCGTGCCCAACCACGCGGGGGAGGACGTCTGGGCCTTCGAGGGCCCCGTGCGCGACAAGGCCGACTACTACCTGCGCCAGATCGTGGGCTCGGTGAACTACCGCTGCGGCGGCGATCTCAACGACCTGCTCCACGGCTGGCTCAACTACCAGATCGAGCACCACGTCTTCCCCGATCTGTCGCCGCGCCAGTACCAGCGCCTGCAGCCCCGCCTGAAGGCGGTGTGCGTGGCCCACGGCGTGCCGTACGTGCAGCAGCCCGTCTGGCGGCGCATGGGGCGCTGCCTGCGGGTGCTCATCGGCCACGAGACCATGCCGCGCTGGCGCCCGGCCCCCGGGCCTGAGGGATCGCCGGGCTGACCGCTGGGGTGACTGCGGCGCGCGAGCCTGCCAAGATGGGCGCCTCTCTCCGACCGGGGCGGCCCATGCGGCGCGTGATCTGCTGTCTATCGCTCTTCTTCGTGCTGGCCCCTGCGCAGGCGCAGGACCTGGTGGTGCTGGACGCCGGCCACGGCGGCCGCGATCCCGGCGCCGTCGGCTGCGGCCGCGAGGAGGCCGATCACGTGCTCGACGTGGTGCGCCGCGCCCAGCCGCTGCTCGAGAGCGCCGGGCTGCGGGTGGCGCTGACCCGCAGCGACGACACCTTCGTGGAGCTGCGGGCCCGCGCCGCCTTCGCCAACGACCGCGGCGCCCGCGCCTTCGTCAGCGTGCACGCCAACAGCAACGCGGGGGCGCCCGCCAGCGGCACCGAGACCTGGATCGCCAACGGCGCCGGCGCCACCACCCGCAACCTGGGCGCGGCCCTGCAGCGCGAGCTGGTGGCGGCCTGGGGCCTGCGGGACCGCGGCGTGAAGAACGGCAACTTCACGGTCATCACCGCCACCGCCATGCCGGCGGGCCTCACCGAGATCGGCTTCATCAACAACTGCAACGCCGACTCCGCCATCATCGGCGATCCGGCCCAGCGCCAGGTCATCGCGCGGGCCCACGCCGAGGCCATCGCGGGCCACCTGGGCGCGGGAGATCCGGGGCCCGATCCC
>JAUHVS010000843.1 GCA_030424955.1 bacterium
CCTGGCCTACTTCGGCTGCCCGGTGATCCAGGACGCCGAGTACACCGTGACCTTCGCCGCTGAGGACGCGCGCCGCCCCTTCCTCACCCACAACGCGCGCATGTGGGCGGCCTTCGAGCCGGGGCTGCGGCGGCGCATCGCCGAGGCCAGCGCGGCCCGGTCCACCCGCGAGCGGGTCGAGGCCGCCCTGCTCGAGCTGCTCCCGAGCGGGCGCACGCAGATGAGGGACGTGGCCAAAGAGCTGGGGGTGGGGCCGCGCACGCTCCAGCGGCGGCTCGCGGCGGAGGGCACGACCTGGATCGAGGTGCTCAACCAGACCCGCGAGCGGCTGGCCCGCCACTACCTGCGGTCCACGACGATGAGCCCCGCGGAGGTCAGCTTCCTGCTGGGCTTTGAAGACCCCAACTCGCTCTTCCGCGCGTTCCAGCGCTGGGTGGGGACGACGCCCGCGTCGTGGCGGGCGGACGGGCACGTGGCGGGGTAGGCGCTGGATCGGCAGCGCCCCGGGGCCCTCAGCGCCGGATCACCACCGGCGTGCCGTCGACGGTGAGGGCCAGGGGCCCGGTGGCCGGGCGCGGCCCCTCGCCCAGGCGGGTGACCTGCACCTCGCCGGTGGCCGGCACGGTGAGCTCGCTGGCCTCGCCCACCTGCCACAGCACGTCCGCGCGGGCGCCGGCGTCATCCGAGAACACGAACCAGTGCAGGCCCTCGGGCAGCCGCGGATCGGGGTCGAGCCGGGCGGCGAAGCGCAGGCCCGCCAGGGCAGCGCTCAGGTCGACCAGGTGCGCGACGGCGGGCTTCTCGGCGGGCGGCACGTCGTCGAGGGGGTCGGGGTCGTGGGCGAGCAGGCCGAAGCTCGGCTCCCAGGGGGTCAGCGCCGACAGCGCGGGGTCGGGCTCGGTGACCCGGTACACGCAGTAGGTGTCGACCCCGCCCGCCAGGGCGAGCAGCCAGCCGCGGGCCAGGTAGTCGGCCTGCCGCTGCGGGGTCATGCCCATCACCGACGGCCAGCCCAGCTCGGTGATCCAGCGGGGCTTGTCGGCGGCGGCGGGGCCCTCGTGGGTGGTCATGATGTCCACCATGCGCGCCGCCGTGACGTCGACCGGGTAGATGTCCAGCAGCCCGCGCGGGCGGTCGCGCTCGGGGGGGTCGACGGGCGGGTAGGCGCCGTAGGGGTGCCACGCGAGGGCGTCGAAGGCGTCGCCCAGGGCCGGCCGGGCGGCGTAGGCGGCCTGCAAGAACGCCTCGCCGCCGATGATGGCCTGGGGCACGTAGAACACCCCGCCGAAGCCGATGACGGCGTCCGGGCGCACGGCGCGGATGGCGTCGGCGGTGGCGATGAGCAGATCGGCGTACTGGTCGGGCTGGCCGTCGGGGCCGCCGGGGTGCTTCCAGAAGCGGTAGCCGGCGTTCTGCTCGTTCCAGATCTCGAAGCGGGTGATCTGCGGGTAGCGGGCGGCGAAGGCGGCCGCGAAGCGGGCGAAGTCGGTCGGATCGTCGGCGGGGTAGTAGGGGTCGTTGTGCTCGGCGCCCAGGGTGCTGGCCCAGGGGTTGCCGTAGCCCAGCAGGGCCATGGTCTCGACGCCGTGGGCGTCGGCGGCGGCGATGCGGCCGTCGGGCAGCGACCAGTCGAAGCTGCCCTGGCTGCGCTCGATGCGGTGCCACTGGAACTGCTGGCGCAGGGTGCGCACGCCCATGCGGCCCAGGGCGTCGAACCAGGCGGCCTGCCGGGCGACCTGCACCGGGTCGTCGCCGTAGGGCAGCGCGTGCTCCGAGAAGCACAGGGTGCTGTCGGCGACGATGGGGCTCATGGGCGCCGGGGCGGGGGCCGGCTCGCAGGCGTCGGCGACGCAGTGGGCGCCCACGGGGCACGGCCCGCCGCAGGGCAGGGCGGCGTCGACCTGGGCGTCGGGCAGCGCGTCAGGCAGGGCGTCGGGCAGGCCCCGGTCTTGGGCCAACGCGCCGTCGGCGGGGGCGCCGTCGGGCGCCTGCGCGTCTGCGGGCTGGGCATCGCCGGGCACGGTCGCAGGTGCGTCGTCGCACCCGGCGACGGCGATCGGCAAGAGCAGGCAGGCGGCGAGGGGCAGGGGGGCGCGCATGGATCCATCCGGTCGGTGGCGGCGCAGGGCCCGGCGCCGCGGGTGGGGGCAGGCCGCCCGGTGGCGGCGCGCAGCGGACGCCGGCCGGGTCAGCGGGGGGCGTGGCGCGGGGTCTGGGGACGTGGGCCCACTGGCGCGGGCGCGCGACCGGGCCCAGCGACCGGCTAGTGGCCGCCGCCCGACAGCTCGCTCTCGTCCATGTGCATCATCTTGCTGAGCTTCGGCGACAGCACGAACACCAGCAGGGCCGAGATGCCCGCGATGGCGGCGATGATGCCG
>JAUHVS010000844.1 GCA_030424955.1 bacterium
AGGCACTCGGCCTGGGCCCAGGCCCACAGGCGCTCGGCGTCGGCCTGGGTGGCGGGCAGCGCCGACAGATCGAGCTGGCCCGGGTGGTGGTCGAAGCGCCGGGCGATGAGATCGCCGACCTCTTGGGTGATGGCGTCGGGGGTGAAGGTGGGCTCGGCGGGGGCCGCGGGCTCGCCCCGCCAGGGCTGGCGGTTGTCGCCGTCGAAGCTGAAGCGCCCACCCACGGGCTTGCCCCGGGCGTCCATCAAGATCCCCGTGCGGCGGCGCACGTGGCGGTAGAACCGATCCATGCGCCAGGGCGGCGCCGCGCCGGTGCCCTGCTCGAAGTCGGCGGGCGTCGTGAGCCAGCCGTCGTGCTCGAGGGGCACCACGGCGCCCTCGGCCACCAGCGGCTGCAGGTCGTGGCGCAGCTCGCGCTCGGCGGGCGCCATGACCGCCAGCGGGCCAAGCTCGGCGGCCAGGGGCCGCAGGGTGTCGCGGTAGGTGGGCGTGCGGGCGACCACGTGGCGCACGGCGACGCCCCGCGCGATCAGCTCCAGCGCGAAGTGGCGGCCGTTGGCCAGCACGTAGGCCAGCTTCTGCTGGTGGTAGGGGCGGCGCGCGGCCTTGCCGGGGTGCTCGACCAGCACGACGCCAACTTCACGGGGGTCGGCGCTCGCCAGCGGGCCCAGGTGGTGGCCAAGCTGGTCGTAGGGCAGGTAGAGCCAGCGGCGGCCGGTGGGGTCCAGCGGGGACGCGGCCAGGCGATCGGCGAAGGGGCTTGAGGTCGGCATCGGCGTTGGAAACCGCAGCGGCGCCTTGGGTCGCGTGGGGCGGGCCCGGCCCCCTGGCGCGGCCGGTCGGCCCCGCCGGTGTCGGCGTGTCGTGTTGGGCAACTCCATTGGCGCGGCGGGCGAGTGCGCCGGCGCCGCGAGGTCCCTAGCCTGGGCGCCGTGGTCGAGGTGTGCGGGTGCGCAGGCCCTCGACCGCCGCAGCGAGACTCACATGGCTTCGGTCGGGAGGACCCACATGGCAGCGTTCCTCAAGCGGATCTTCGGGATGGCCCCAACCAGAGAGCCGGACGGCGAGGGCTACATCCCGTCTCCGCTCGGTCTGCGCCTGGGCGTCGACAGCAAGAGCGGCTACCGGCCCGCAGACTTCGGCGGCAGGCGGTACGCCGGCGATCGGAAGATCATGGTCCTGTGTACCGAGGCCCGCTACCTCGCGATGACCAACGGGGCGCTGTTCTCGACGGG
This sequence comes from bacterium, assembly GCA_030424955.1. GTDB lineage: Bacteria > Myxococcota_A > Bradymonadia > UBA7976 > UBA1532 > JACKDL01. Next base: position 1,236 of record JAUHVS010000844.1, read on the forward strand.
GCACAACGTGCAGGAGACGGCGGTGCCGCTGATGCACCTGACCGCGGCCGGGTTCGACTTCGACGTCGTGACGCCGACGGGGGCGCCCGCCATCCTCGAGCAGTGGTCGGTGCCCAAGAAGGATGAGGCGGTGCTGGCGTTCATGCAGGCCCACCGCGCCAAGTTCGACGCCCCGCTGTCCCTGGCGGCGCTCGTCACGCAGGGGGACCTCGACGAGCGCTCTGTGTACGCCGCGGTGTTTGTCCCAGGGGGGCACGGCGCGATGGTCGGCCTGCCCGATGACGCCAACGTCGGCCGCCTGCTGCGCTGGGTGAGCGCGTCCGATCGCTACCTCGTGGCCGTCTGCCACGGCCCGGCCGCCTTCATGGCCACCACGCAGACCGGTGATGGGCCGCACCCGTACGCCGGGTACGCGCTGTGCGCCTTCCCGGACAGCATCGATCGCAAGTCGCCGTCCATCGGCTACCTGCCCGGCGCGCTCCCCTGGTTCCAGTGTGAGCAGTTGGCGCAGCAGGGCATGCAGATCGTCAACACGGGGGCCAACGGCGCGACCCACGTGGACCGCAAGCTCTACACGGGCGACAGCCCGAAGGCCTGTGACGCGCTCGGCAAGCTCGTCGCCGAGGCGCTGCTGAAGGACCTCGCGGCCTGATGGGCGTGGCGACGCGCCGGGGGACGCCCACGGCGCGCGGCGGCTGAGGCCTCGTGCGGGGCGCGGCGGCTGAGGCATCATGTCGGGCGCCCGACGTGCCAGGCGTGGGCCGGGCCGGCGCGCACGAGGGGAGGGTCACTCATGCGAAGCGAGCGCAACACGCCCGTTCACGTCGGGGCCGCCTGGCGGCTGGTGCTCAAGGATCTGGGCCTGGACGCGCGCACGATCCTCCGCCGGGCGGGCCTGCCCCCGACCCTCTTCGAGGGCGACGGGACGTACATCAGCCTCGACAGCTTCTATGCGCTGCACGCCGCGGTCGACGCAGAGAGCGACGATCCGACGATCGCGCTGCGGGCGGGTCGCGTCGTGTCCATTGAGCTCTTCGACCCCGCGCTCTTCGCCGCGATCTGCTCGCCGGACCTGAACACGGCCGCGCACCGGATCGGTCAGTTCAAGCGGCTCGTGGGCGCGTTCAGCTTGGA
>JAUHVS010000063.1 GCA_030424955.1 bacterium
TGCTGCGGGTGGCCGGCGAGCCCATCGGCCGGCTGTACGTCGACCGGCGCCCCGACGAGATCCGCATCGTCGACATCGCCCTGCTGCCGGCCTGGCGCGGGCGCGGCCTGGGCGCGGCCCTGGTGGGGGCGCTCATCGCCGAGGCCCACGCCGGCGGGCGCCCGGTGGGCATCCACGTGGAGCGCACCAACCCGGCGCGCCGGCTCTATGATCGCTTGGGGTTCGTCGAGACGGGGGGCGACGGGATCTACGCGCTGATGCGCTGCCCGCCGCCCGGGACCACGCCGCCCAAGGGCGCGGTCAGGTGAAGACGGCCTCGTAGCGGGTCGCGCCCACCGGCACCAGGAAGAGCTGCAGCGCGCCCAGCACCGGGTGGGTCAGCGGCCAGATGCCCTGGGGGCCGTTGGCGGGGCCCGTGAACACCAGCGAGAAGGTCGGGCGCCCCCCGAAGCCCTCGGCGCTCGTGACCTCGGCCTGGGCCAGGGTGAACACCCAGTCGGGGTGCACCGCGTGGGTAAACGCGGTGTCCACGTGCGGCGCGAAGGTGTCGACGCTCACCGCGCCCAGGTCCAGCAACGGCATGGGCTCGGCCTGCGGATCAGACGGCGCCGACATGCACCCGCTCCCCGTCCGCCACGCTCAGGTGCACCGGCGACACCGTCAGCGGCCGCGCCTCCACTCGGCGGCCGGCGGCGTCGAAGACCCACACGGTCTTGGTGGTGGGGCAGCCCACATAGGCGTAGCCCTCGCCGTCCACGGCGATGGGCCGGGGGAGCCACCAGGGCGCGTCCGCGCCGTAGCTGGGCCCGGGGGTGCCGTCGGGCGCGAAGGTGCGCACCCGCCCGTTGCCGGCGTCCACCACGTGCAGCGTGCCGTCGGGGCCCGCCGCGATGCCGCGGGGCATCGAGAAGCCGTCGGTCCAGCGGTCCACCACCCGGCCCGTGCGGTCGAACACCACCACCTGGTGCGCCGCCGAGTCGGTCACGAAGATCAGGTCGTCGCTCACCGCCACGTCGGCCGGCGAGGCCAGCGCGTCGCCGCCGAAGGCCCGCGCGTCACCGGTGGGGCCGACCTCGATCAGCTGGGCGTCGCCGCGATCCAGCACCACCACGCCGCCGTCGGCGAGGCCCGCCAGGGCCACCGGGTAGTTCAGATCCGCCAGCAGCACCCCGCCCGCCGGGCCCCGCTCCGCGATGCGGTGGGCCTGCAGGTCGATCTCGAAGGTGCGCCCGCCGGCGAAGGCCAGCAGCCCCGCCGACAGCGGCAGCGGCCCGCCCGCCGGGGCCTCGGTGCCGCAGCCCGTGGCGAGCACACCGGCGCCCGCGAGGCTCAGGTGCAGAAACGTACGTCGATCCATTGGGCGTCTCACCATGTCCACAGCGCGTCGAGGGTAGGATAAACGTCGTTTGAGCGCACGCGCTCGACGCGCACGAAGCCGCCCCCGTCGGCCACGAGGTCGATGGCGCCCTGGTCGCTGTTGAACCAGATCACCCCCGAGGTCAGCGCGAAGCCGGGGGTCAGCGGCCAGTCCACGCCCAGCCAGCCCGACACCGTCCAGGGGCTCAGCGGCCCCACGTCCCCCACCCGGTACAGGTCCACCTCGGCGGCGAGCCGCAGCCACGGCCGCACGGCGTGCTCGGTGCGCACGCCCACGTGGGCCCGCCAGGTGTGGGTCAGCGGGGCGACGGCGAGCTGCAGCGGGGCGTAGGTGTCGAGGGACGCCGGGCGCTCGCCGGTGAGCAGCAGGCCCACCGCCAGATCGCCGTCCACCGTCAGCAGGCCCTCGCGGCCCCAGGTCCAGCGGCCGCCGACCGAGGGCGCGATGGCCCAGCCCGCCTCGGCGCAGGTGTCGGCCCGGGCCTCGCCGGTGTCGGCCACCGCGCAGGTCGGCGACAGGTAGCCCCGCGCGCCGAAGGGCAGCCCGAAGCGCAGCGCCCAGGACGGCACCGACAGCCCGAAGCGCGCGGTGGCGGCCCAGGCCCGCCCGCCCAGCTCACCCTGGGCCACCTGCCAGTCCAGCCCCACGTGGGGCGCCGCGAAGAACGCGAGGGGGTGCGCCTCGAGGGTCAGCGCGTCCGTCAGCGCCCAGCGCAGCGGGTTGAACACGCCCACCGAGCCCGAGCCGGCGGGCGCGAGCCAGGCGCTCTCCCGCGGCGGGCGCGCCGGCGCCGCCCCCGCCACCCCCGGCAGCGCCGCCAGCGCCCACAGCCCCCACCACAGGCCCCTCATGGCAGCCGCCAGACGCCGAACACCGGCGCGTGATCGCTCAGGCGCAGCGGATCGGCCTCGAGCACCCAGCCGGTCTGGGCCACGGGCTGCCCGGCGCGCTGCAGCACGTCGGTGGTGGCGGGATCCCAAGCCGTGCCGGGCGAGGCGAACAGATAGTCCAGCGTGCGGTTCCAGTCCCCCGCCACCCCGGCCTCGTTGACTTCGTCCGGGCCCAGCACCGAGTGGGTGAACAGCCGCGCCTGGGCGGCGGGCGTGTCGCCAAAGCGCGCCAGCTCGATCCAGGGCGCGAAGTCGGCAAAGAAGGGCGCCATCACCGCCGGCGTGTAGGGCGGCTGCTCGAAGTCCTCGCCGCACACGGGCTCGGTGCGCTCGTCCAGGAAGTCCTGGGTCTTCAGCGCCGTGGGCGGCAGCTCGTTGAAGTCACCGCCTAGCAGCCACGGCCCCTCGGTGGCCTGCACCACCTCGTGGATCTGCTCGATCTGGGCCTGCTTGGTGCCGTCCTCGTCGTAGGCCTCGGTGTGCACCACGAAGGCGGTGACGGGCTGGTCGCCCACCTCGATGACCGCCCGCCCAATGCTGCGGTGGATGTAGAAGGTGGCCGTCACCAGGTCCTGATCGGTGCGGTCGGCCTGCGCGATGCTGTCGGCGGCCACGATGGGGTACTTGCTGAAGATGGCGTTGCCCAGATCCATCCGGCCCAGCCCCTCGCTGGGGATGTAGCGGCTGTCCCAGGTGCGGAAGTAGGCGGCGTAGTTCAGGTCGGTGTTCGCCAGCAGGTGGCGCACCATGTCGACGTAGGCCGAGCGCCGGCTGTTGAGCTCGATCTCCTCGACCATCAGCACGTCGGGATCGGCCTCGCGGATCAGCGCCACCGCGCCGGCCAGGTTGGCCTCGACCTCGGCGCGGGTCATCTGCACCCGGTCGCCCCAGCAGTCGAACCAGAACGGCAGCCGCGCCGCGCCGTACTTGATATTCCACGCCATCACCCGCAGCCCGTCGGGGTCCGGCGGCGCGGGCATGAGGGTCGCGGCCTTGAACCGCGGCGCGGCGTGCGTGCCGCGGGGCACAGCGCGGGCCAGGGGCTCGCAGCCGGTGAGGCTCGCGAGGCCAAGCCCCGCGCAGCAGATGAGACGACACACCGACACCATGGGGATCCTCGCACCGCGGACACGCTGCGAGGATACGCCAGCCGACGCGCCCGCGCCTCTGCTGCGGGGAGGCGGCCCGGCCTGATCCCCTGCCCGTCGGGATCAGTCCAGCCCGCCCCCACGCGGCGGCGGCCCGCCTACTTCTTGGCGTTGCAGGCGAAGTAGAGCGACGCCCCGCACGACAGGGCGCGCTTGGCGATGAAGCCCCCCAGCTCAGCGCGGGCGCGCTTGCAGTCCTGGCTCTGGTACTTCTGGCGGCAGTACTTGCGGCTCTTGTTGGCGCGCTCGTCGCTCAGCAGGGCGCTCCAGGCCTTGTCCTGGGCCGCCTTGCAGGCCTGCTTGCAGGCCTTCTTGCCCTTGCGGTCCTTCTTGAAGTCGACGCCGCACTTCTTCTTGCAGCTCTTCTCGGCGTTCTTCGACCAGGTCTTCTCGGCCTTCCACTGCTTCTTGCTGAAGTTGCAGTCGCTGATCTCTTTGCAGGCGCTCGCCACCGCGTCGGTGATGCGCTTGAACTCGCCGTCGCGCTCGGTGCAGCTCTTGATGGCGGACTCGCAGGCCCCCCAGGTGCTGTCATCCGCCATGGCCGGCGTGGCGAGGCCCACCAGCGTGAACCAGGCTCCCAGGATGATCGCGTTACGCATCTCTCACTCCCTGTGTGTGACGCCGGGCCCCTCGCCCGACACAGGGGACTTCGCGGCGGCGCGCGCGATCTGACAGCGAGATTGGCGTTTAGGTGAGGGAGGGGTCGCCAAGGCCGGGGCGCAGGGCCTGCGGGGCTCAGCCGCCGAAGGCGGCGGCCGCGGCGCGGGCGGCGTCCACGATAGGCCCGGGCCACGCGCCGAAGCCCACCACGCCAGCGAGGCACAGGGCGATGGCCAGCCGCATGCCGCCGCCGACCGCGATGGGCGTGTCCTCGGCGGGGGCGCGCATGTAGACCACCTTCGCGATGCGCAGGTAGTAGAACAGCGCCAGGATCGACAGGCCGGCGCCCAAGGCCACGAGCCACACCAGGCCGGCCTCGTAGGCGGCCATGAACACGTACAGCTTGGCCCAGAAGCCCACCACGAACGGGATGCCCGCCAGCGACAGCAGGAAGATCAGCAGCGCGAAGGCCAGGCCCGGCGCCCGCTTGTACAGCCCATGGAACCGGCTCAGATCGGCGTCCGGCGCGTCGGCGCACACGGCCTCGATCACCAGGAACGCGCCCAGGTTCGTGACCACATAGCCCGCCAGGTAGAACAGCATCACCGCCTGGCCCGACTCGTTGTTGGCGGCCACGGCGATGAGCAGGTAGCCCATCTGCGCGATGCCCGAGTAGGCCAGCAGGCGCTTGGCGTCGCGCTGCGGCACCGCCAGGGCGTTGCCCACCACCAGGGTGATGACGGTGATGAACAGCACCACCGGCAGCCAGCGGGCCGAGGCCGCGCCGAAGGTCTCGACCAGGATCAGGCTGATGGCCGCCAGGCCCGCGGCCTTGGGCGCGACGGACAGGTAGCCCACCACCGGCGTCGGGGCGCCCTCGTAGGTGTCGGGCACCCACTGGTGGAAGGGCACGGCGCCGATCTTGTAGCTCAGCCCGCCCAGGGTGGTGAACAGGCCCAGCCACAGCAGCGGGGTCTGCGGGGCCGCCGCGATGACGTCGAGCCGCAGGCCCCCGGCCGCGCCGAAGAGCAGCGACAGGCCCATGGCGGTGATCGCGGTGCTCGCCGCGCTCACCAGGTACATCTTGAGGGCGGCCTCGGGGGCGCGCCGGCCGGGCCCGGTGGGATCCTCGGTCTTCGGCCACGCCGCCAGCATGGTCAGCGGCATGCCCATCAGCTCGAAGGCCACCACGAACAGCACCAGCGTGCGCGCGCCGGGCAGCAGCATCATGCCGACCAGCGTGAACAGCAGCAGCAGCCAGAACTCGCCCTGGCGGCCGGGGTAGCGGCGGTCGACGTGGTCGGTGCCGCCCAGGGCCACCAGCGCGCCGGCGCCCAGGAACAGGCGCTTGAAGAACAGCGCCCAGGCGCCGCCCTCGTAGGCGCCCGAGAAGGCCACGCCCGACACGTCCACCACGAAGGACAGCGCGAAGATGCCCGCCAGCGCCACGGCCGTCAGCTGCCCCAGGCCGCGCTTGCGCCCGGGCGGCATGAGCACGTCCATGACCAGCACGAGCAGGCCCACGAAGAGCACCATCAGGTCCAGCATCAGCGGCTGGAAGTTCACGAGGGTGTTCATGGCAGCACCGCCACGCCGGTCGCCCCAGAGCCCAGCACCAAGGGCAGGTACTCCGTGGTCGCCTGATGGATGAACTCGAGGACCAGGTTGGGGTAGACGCCCAGCAGCACCAGGCACGCGGCGAGGGCCACGATGGCCGCCCACTCCGTGCCCTTGGCGTCGCTCAGCTCCTCGAAGCCCTCGGCGGGGCCCTCACCGAAGAACACGTCGCGGCCCACCCGCAGCACGTACACCGCGGTCACGAAGGCGCCGATGATGCCCGGCACGGCCCACCACGCGTGGTCGGACTGCCAGGCCCCCAGGAACACCAGGAACTCGGCCACGAAGCCCGCGAGGCCGGGCAGGCCCAGCGACGACAGGCCCGCCAGCACGAAGAAGGTGGCCACGCCCGGCATGCGCTTGGCGAAGCCGCCCATGCCCGGCACCCAGCGGCTGTGGGCGCGGTGGTAGACCAGCCCCACCAGGGCGAAGAACAGGCCGGTCATCATGCCGTGGGCCACCATCTGGTAGATGGCGCCGTTCCAGCCGTCCTGGGTGAGCGTGGCCGCGCCCAGCATCACCACGCCCATGTGGCTCACCGAGCTGTAGGCGATGATGTACTTGAGGTCCTTCTGGGCCAGCGCCGACATGGCGCCCCACACGATGTTGAGCACCGCCACGGCGCCCACGTAGGGCACCCAGTAGGCGGCGCCGTCGGGCAGCATCATCATGCCCACGCGGATGACGCCGAAGGCGCCGAGCTTCATGAGCACGCCGGCGTGCAGCATGCTCACCGCGGTGGGCGCCGCGGCGTGGCCGTCGGGCGACCAGGTGTGGAACGGGAACACCCCGCCCAGCGAGCCGAAGCCGAACCACAGCAGCACGAAGGCCCACAGCTGCATGGACCGCGGGTAGGCCGCGCCCTGCAGGGTGTCGAAGCCGAAGCTGGTGCCGCCCGCGGCGAAGAACATGGCCACGATGGCCACCAGGATCGCCGCCGAGCCCGCCAGCAGCATCAAGGTGAGCTTCATGGCGGCGTACTCGCGGCCCCCCACCTTGAAGCGCCGCCACACGAAGGCGAACGGCCCCTTGGCCTCGACCTCGCCCTCGCTGCCCCAGATGCCGATCAGCAGGTACATGGGCAGGACGGCGATCTCGTAGAACAGGAAGAAGACGAACAGGTCCTGGCTGACGAACACGCCGTAGACGCCGCTGACGAGCACCAGCAGCAGCACCAGGAACTCGCGCTCGCGGACCTCGAGGGTCCAGGTGGCCAGCACGCCCGTGGTGATGATGACGCCGGTGAGCAGCAGCAGCGCCACCCCCCAGCCGTCCACCGCGAGGTGCAGCGAGATGCCGTAGGCCGGCACCAGCGCGTACTGCTCGACGAGCTGCAGCCCGCCCTGCGACAGGTCGTAGCTGGCCCAGACGGCGATGGCGCCCGCGAAGCTCGCGGCGGCGCCCACCAGGGCCACGGTCTTGGCGGCGGCGCCCTTCAGATCAGGCGCGGCCAGGAGCACCAGCGCGGCCACGAAGGGCGCAGCGACGGTCAGCGACAGCAAGTGTGCGTGCCAGAACATCCCCGTCACCCCTGCACAATCGCGCCGAAGGCGCCCAGCAGCAGCAGCCCGGCCACCACCGCATACACATAGTCACGCACGTTGCCGGTCTGCACGGCGCGCAGCCGGTCGCCGAACGCGAGGGAGGCGTAGCCCATCACGTTGATGAGCCCATCCACGATGTAGCGGTCGACCCAGGCGACCCCGGCCCCCAGGCCCAGGAGCGCCTGCCGGTAGGCCAGGGCGAAGCCCTTGTCGACGGCGCCGCTGCGGGCCACGCGGCCGAGGGGCGCGAAGGCCGCCGCCAGCCCCTGCAGCCCCTGCTTGGGGCCGAACATGATCCAGGCGGTGCCGATGCCGGCCAGCCCCAGGGCCGTGGCGGTGATGCCCACGGCCCCCAGGTGGAAGTGGTAGGTCAGCCCGTACAGCCGGGCCATCGGGCCGGCGAAGAAGCCCAGGCCCAGGGCCAGGGTCGCCAGCAGCACCAGCGGCAGGGTCATGGCCCCGCCCGCCTCGTGGGCGTGCTCGGCGTGCTCGCTGGGCGGGCCCAGCAGCGCCATGAACACCACCCGGCCCATGTAGAACGCCGTGAGGAACGCGCCGATGAGCAGCATGGCCAGGGGCCCGTAGGCGCCCGCATCGAACAGCCCCTCGAGGATGAGATCCTTGCTGAAGAAGCCGCTGAAGCCGGGGAAGCCGGCCAGGGCCAGGGCGCCGATGATGAAGGTCCAGCCGGTGACGGGCAGGCGCTTGAGCAGGCCGCCCATGTGGCTCAGCTCGTTGCTGTGCACCGCGTGGATCAGGCCGCCGGCCGCCAGGAAGAGCAGCGCCTTGAAGAAGGCGTGGGTGGTGAGGTGGAAGTAGCCCCCCAGCACCGCGCCGCTGCCGAGGGCCGCGATCATGTAGCCGAGCTGGCTGCAGGTGGAGTAGGCCAGCACCTTCTTGATGTCGGTCTGCACCACGGCCACCGACGCCGCGAAGAGCGCGGTGAAGGCGCCCACCCAGGTCATGACCTCGCCGGTGAGCGGCGCCTGCGCGAACAGCGGCTGGGCGCGCACCACCAGGAACACGCCCGCGGCCACCATGGTCGCCGCGTGCAGCAGGGCCGACACCGGCGTGGGGCCCTCCATGGCGTCGGGCAGCCAGATGTGCAGCGGGAACTGCGCCGACTTGCCCATCACGGCCAGGAAGAACAGCAGCGTCACCGTGCCGGCGGCGGCCGTGGTGGCCGTCCACTCGAAGCCGCCGGTGTGCACGAACAGCACGATCAGGCCGAGCAGCAGCCCCATGTCGGCGAACTTCGTGACCCAGAAGGCCTTGAGCGCCGCGCGGGCAGCGCTGGGCTTCTTGAACCAGAAGCCGATCAGCAGGTAGCTGCACAGGCCCACCAGCTCCCAGCCCATGAAGAGCTGCAGCAGGTTGGGGGCCAGCACCAGGCTGTTCATGCTGAACAAGAACAGGCTCTGCCAGGTGAAGTAGCGCCCGAAGCCAGCCTTGGGCTCGTCGCTCAGGTAGCCCAGGCTGAACACCTGCACGCAGAAGGCCACGATGGCCACGACCCACAGCATCGACACCGAGATGCCGTCGAGGTGGAGGCCCAGCTCGATCATCGAGGCGCCCTCGGGCCCCCCGTGGATCAGCCAGGGCAGCGTGGCGCGCACGGTGTCGGCGCCGCCCAGCCAGCCCACGAACAGCACCGAGGCCGCCGCCAGGTTGACGGTGGCGCCCAGCAGGCTCAGGCCCGCCGCCGGGCCGCCGGCCTTGCGCAGCGGCCAGACCACGCCGAGCACCAGGGCGACGACCAGGGGACCAAACAGGGCCAGCGAGGCCCACTGCAGGGGGGTGAGTGTGTCCACCGGCCTACCCCTTCATCTCGGTGGCGGTGTCCACCAGCACGTCTTGGCGCGACCGGTAGAGCAAGATGACCAGGGCCAGCCCGATGGCCGCCTCGGCCACGGTCAGCGCGGTGTTGAACAGGGCGAACACCTGCCCATCCACCACGCCGTGCCAGCGGCCGAAGGCCACCAGGTTGAGGTTGACGGCGTTGGCCATCAGCTCCACCGAGGCCAGGATGCCCACCGCGTTGCGGCGGGTGAGCAGGCCGTACAGCCCCAGCGAGAACAGCGCCGCGGCGAGCAGCAGAAAGCCCTGCAAGCTCATGACGGGTCCCCCTTCGTGCCGCGGGCGGGCAGCACCCGGCGGCCCGGGCGGTGGCCCGCCGGCGGCGCGTGATCGCCGGTGCGGGCGAGCACGATGGCCCCCACCATGGCGGCCAGCAGCAGCAGGCTGAGCACCTCGAAGGCCAGCAGGTGGTCGGTCAGGAACGAGGCGCCGATGGCCTGGGCCGAGAAGGCGGCGCCGGGCGCGGTGGGCATGGGCGTGTTGAGGATCGTCCACGCGAACACCGCGAAGACCCCCACCGCCAGCAGCGCCGCGCGGCCGCGGTTGTCGGACTCGACGGGCACCTCGACGCCCTCCACCCGGGCGGTGAGCATGATGCCAAACAGCATCAGCGTGAGGACGCCGCCGGTGTAGAGCAGCAGCTGCATGGCCGCCAGGAAGGTGGCCTTGAGCAGCACAAAGGCGGCGGCGGTGGTGGCCAGGGTGAGCCCCAGCCAGAGCACGCCGTGCACCAGGTTGCGGGTGGTGACCACCTTGAACGCCGAGAACAACAGCGCCGCGGCCACGACGCCGAACGCGATCTGCAGCATCACGGCGTGTCTCCCTTCTCATCGGCGGGCGCGGGCTCGGCCTTGGGCGCGGCCTCAGCCTTGGGCGCGGGCTCGGCCTTGGGCGCGGCCTCAGCCTTGGGCTCAGCCGCAGCCTTGGGCGCTGCCTCAGCCTTGGGCTCAGCCTTCGGCGCTGCCTCAGCCTTGGGCTCAGCCTTGGGCGCGGCGGGCTTGGGCGCCGGCTTCACGGCCGGCTCGAGGCCGCGCTTCGGATCCTGCATCTCGTTGAGCAGCGTCGCCGTGCCCCAGGTCACCGTCTTGCGGGTCTCGTTGGCGTAGAGCTTGTCCATGGTGAGCACCAGATCCTCGCGGCTCACGCCGGGGACCTCGGGCTCTTGGGTCATCAAGATCGCGTCGGTGGGGCACACCTGCACGCACAGCTCGCAGACGATGCAGGCCTGCAGATCCAGCGTGAAGTCGCTGAGGTAGCCGCGCTTCTTGCCCGTCACCGGGCTCTCGCGCTTCTTGTCGGGCACCACCGTGATCACGACGGACGGGCAGATGCGCTCACAGGCCATGCAGCCGATGCACGCCTCTTCGCCGTGCTCGTCGTGCACCAGCGCGAAGCTCACGCGGTGGCGCTCGCTGCGCGGGCGGGTCACGTCGGGGTACTGGATGGTGGTCGGCGTGCGCAGCAGGTTGCGCAGGGTCACGCCCATGGCGCGCGCGGTCGAGGTCACGTAGCGCAGCATCAGGCCGGCCCCCCCACCACGGTCACGGCGGCCCACAGCAGCACCACCAGGCTCGCGGGCACCAGGTACTTCCAGCAGATGGCCATGAGCTGGTCGGGGCGGTAGCGCACCAGCGACCAGCGCATCCACAGCAGCACCACGAAGAAGAACAGGGTCTTGAAGACCATCCAGTGCAGGCCGGGGGCGAAGGGGCCGTCCCAGCCGCCGAAGAACAGCGCCGACATCACCGCGCCGCTGATCATCGTGTGCACGTACTCGCCCAGGTAGAACAGCCCGAACTTGATGCCCGTGTACTCGGTGCTCGGCCCGCTCACGAGCTCGGACTCGGCCTCGGGGATATCGAAGGGGATGCGGTTGCCCTCGGCCAGCGCCGCCAGCAGGAAGATGATGAAGGCGAACAGGCCGGGGCCCGGCGGCCACCAGATCAACCACCCGTGCTGCACCTGGAACTCGACGATGCCGCCCAGGCTCATGGTGCCCGCGAGCACGATGGGCACCGCGGCGGCCATCAGCAGCGGGATCTCGTAGCTGATGCCCTGGGCCACCGCGCGCATGCCGCCGAGCAGGGCGTACTTGTTGTTGCTCGCCCAGCCGGCGGTCCAGATGGGGAACACCGTCAGGCCGCTCAGCGCGAGGATGTAGAGCACGCCCACGTCCATGTCGCTGGCCAGCAGCCCCGGCGAGAAGGGCACCACGGCCGCCACCGCCAGCGCGAAGAACAAGGTCAGCGGCGGCGCCAGGTTGAACAGCGTCTTGTCGGCGCGGGCCGGGACGATGTCCTCTTTCTGCAGCAGCTTGAAGGCGTCCGAGATGGGCTGCAGCAGCCCCGCCCAGCCGACGATGGTGGGGCCCATGCGGCTCTGCATGCGGCCGGCGAACTTGCGCTCGAACCAGGTGGCCCAGGCCACGATGGTCATCAGCACCGCCAGCAGCACCACGCCGTACAGCGCCCCGTGGAGCCAGGGGTTCATCGGTCCACCTCCCCCATGATCGGGTCGAGGGAGCCCAAGATCGCCACCACGTCGCTCACCTGGTGGCCGGGCAGCACCCACGGCAGGGCCGACACCGAGTGCAGGCTGGGCGGGCGGATCTTGAAGCGGTAGGGGCTGGCGTTGCGGTTGTCGCCGCCCGCGATGACGTAGGTGCCCAGCTCACCGCGGGGCGTCTCGAGGGCCACGTAGGCCTGCCCGCTCTTGATCTTGACCTGCACGGGCGTCTTGATGGGCCGCGCGCCCACCAGCGGCCCCTCGGGCAGCCCGTCGATGAGGTCGCGCGCCATGCGGATGCTCTCGCGCATCTCGGCCACCCGCACCTCGTAGCGCGCGTAGCAGTCGCCGCCGTGGGCGATGGGCACCTTGAAGTCGATCTCGTCGTAGGCGTGGTAGGGGGCGTCGCGGCGCAGATCGTGATCCACCCCGCTGGCCCGCAGCACCGGCCCGGTCAGCCCCAGCCCCAGCGCCAGCTCGGCGTCGATGACGCCCACGTTCATGGTGCGCTGCTCGAAGATGGGGTGGTCGAGCACGGCGACGTACTCGTCGATGTGGCGCTCGATGAAGGTCAGCACCTGCTTGACCTGCTCGGCCCAGCCGGCGGGCACGTCGTGGCGGTTCCCGCCCACGGTGTGGGTGTTGTAGTGGAACCGGCTGCCGGTCAGGCCCTCGAACAGGTCCATGATCAGCTCCCGCTCGCGGAAGCAGTACATGAACAGCGAGGTGCCGCCGCCCAGGGCGCCGCCCAGGTCGATGCCGAAGGTGCCCAGCCACAGCAGGTGGCTCGCCACGCGCTGAAGCTCGGCCAGCAGCGTGCGCAGCCAGCGCGCCCGCCGCGGCACCTCGATGCCCATCAGCTGCTCGACGGCCATGTTGACCGCCTGCTCGTTGAGCATGGGCGCCACGTAGTCGTTCTTGTCGACGATGGGCGTGATCTGCACGTAGGTGAGCTTCTCGCACAGCTTCTCGACGCCGCGGTGCAGGTAGCCCGGGTGGGGCACCGCCTTGACGATGGTCTCGCCGTCGAGCCACAGCACCACCCGGAACACCCCGTGGGTGCTGGGGTGCTGGGGGCCCATGTTAAGCTCCATCAGATCGGCGTCGGCCGTGTAGGTCGACAGATCGAGGTACGGATCGCCCCAGCGACCGCTGTCGATGTTGGCCTTCACCGCCATGGGAGGTGCCCCGTCTCGATGGCGTAGTCCTTGCGCAGGGGGTGGCCCACCCACTCCTCGGGCAGCATCAGCCGGCGCAGGTCGGGGTGGTCATCGAACACCACGCCCACCAGGTCGTACTGCTCGCGCTCCTGCCAGTCGGCGCCGGCGAACAGGTCCGCCAGGGTCGGCACGCCCGCCCCGACGGGCACCGACACCCGCCACATGGCCACGTGCGAGCCCGCGCCCACGCTGCGCAGCCCGGTGGCCACCTCGTAGTGCTCGGGGATCAGGTCGCCGCCCTTGGGCGTCTCGTCGGGCCAGTGGCTGGCCACGCAGTACACGTACAGGGTGTAGCCCAGCTCGGCCTGCAGGGCCGCGGCCAGGGCCACGTGCTGCTCGACGGGCACGATGGGCCCGCCGTCGGGCCAGGGGTCGGCCTCGACGCCAAAGCGCTCGGTCATGAAGGCCGCCAGCCGGGCCTGCCGCTCGTCAGCCGTCATGCCTCGCCCCCCTTCTCGTCAGCCGCAGCCGCGTCGGCCGCAGCGGCCTCAGCCGCCTCGCGGGCCGCCTTGGCCGCGGCCTGGGCTGCGGTGAAGGCCGCCAGCAGATCGGGCGGCTCGGTGAGATCCAGCGACATCGCCTGCGCGCACTGGGCGGCGTCGATCTCGGGCATGCGATCGGGGTGCCCGACGCGCTTGATGCGCGGCGAGATCATCTTGGCCGTCTCGGGGCGGCCAGCCGGCACGGTCTTCAGGCCGGCGGTCTTCAGCGCGATCTTCTCTTGCAGCACCAGCAGCCCGGCCATCAGGGCCTCGGGGTTCGGCGGGCAGCCCGGCACGTACACGTCCACGGGGATCACCGTGTCGATGCCCGGGATCACCGAGTAGATGTCGCGGTAGAAGTCACCCGAGATGGCGCACGAGCCCATGGCCACGCACCACTTGGGCTCGGGCATCTGGTCCCACAGCCGCTTCACCCGCGGCGCCATCTTCACGGTGATCGTGCCCGCCACCACCATCACGTCCGCCTGGCGGGGGGTGGCGCGGGTGAAGCTGCCCATGCGGTCGAAGTCCACCCGGCTCGCGGCGCTCGCCATGAACTCGATGCCGCAGCAGCTGGTGGCCATGGGGAAGATCCACAGCGAGTTGCGCGCCCCCCAGTTCAGCAGCTTGTCGGCGGTGGTGGTGGCCAGGTCGAGGCCCGGGAACCGCTCCAGCGTGTCGAACAGGGGGTGCGAGTACGACCGCCCCGGGTCATCTACTGCCATGTCAACGCCCCCTTGCGCAGGGCGTAGACCCAGCCCAGCAGCAGGATCCCCAGGAACACCACCATCTCGGCGATGGCGAACCAGCCCAGGCCGCGCACGTTGAGCGTCCACGGCAGCAAGAACACCGCCTCGACGTCGAACAGCACGAACACCAGGGCCACCACGTAGTAGCGGGGGTGGAAGCGGATCCACGCGCTGCCGCGGGCGACCTCGCCCGACTCGTACGTCACCGTGCGGGTGGGGAGATCCACCTTCGATCGCACCGCCAGGATGCGTGCGCCGACCACCATGCCGACGCCCATCGCCAGCGAGAGGGCCATGAACACCAGGGCTGGGGCCCAGACGTCGACCATCGTCTCGCTCCTTTTTTGCGGCGGCGCGGCGACCCACCAGCGGGTCGCGGCTGCCGCTCCGGCGTGCTTTCGGTCACTGTCGGTCGAAAGTTGAGCGCGGGGTAAGCCAGCGCCACGGTGCGCGGCCGCGCAGGGGCTGGTGGTGGGTCAGGATCACACCGGGGGCCGCCCGCCCCCGGCGGGGTCAGGGCAGCGCGGCGTCGCTGGCGGGCAGGCTCATGCCCTGCCCGCCCATGGCCGGCTGGCAGAGCGCCGACGGCCGGTCCGCGCCCAGGATCACCGTCAGCCGCTCAGCGGGCAGGCAGATCCCCCGCCACTGATCGCAGCGGTAGCCCTCGCCCACCCGGCAGGCGCTGTCGTCATCACAGGCCTTCAGCCACGCGACGGTGGGGCCCATGCTCAGGCCCTCGACCACCGCCAGCCGCCCCGACGCCGGGCGGCAGCCGGGCGCGTCCCCCACCGGCAGCACGCACAGGCCCCCGGGCGAGTCCGTCAGGCAGCGGCCGGCGCCCCCGCAGGCCGCGTCGGCCGCGCCCATGCCACCCATGCCGCCCACGTGGCTGCAGCCGTCGCCCAGGGCGACCCCGCAGTCGTCGGCCCGGGCCGCGACGGGCGGGGTGGGCTCGGGGGCGCAGGGCACGGGCGAGCGCACCAGGTGAAAGCCCGCGGGCACCGCGTTGCCCGACGGCCCCGTGGCGCCGCCCGCGGGCGCGTACAGCAGCGCGCTGGGGCCGTTCATGCCCACGAAGGGCTCGTCGGCGTCCTTGCGGTGATCCCCGTCGTCATCGCGGTAGGCCAGGGCGCGGGCCAGGCCGTAGCCCCCCGCCGCCCCCGCCACCCACAGCGCCGGCGCCGGGTGCTCGAACACGTTCAGCGCCACCCGGTCCAGGGGCGCCGCCGCCGCGCTCGTCACCGGCTGCTCCACCAGGGCGTCGAGCGGGGCGTCGGGCCCCGCGGGGCTCCAGAACAGCGCCACCCGCACCGGCACGCCGTCGTAGTGGGCGGGGTCGTCCAGGCTCGACACCTCGAGCGGGAGCTGGGCCACCGGCTCGCCGCGGTAGCC
>JAUHVS010000064.1 GCA_030424955.1 bacterium
CCCGAGTTCGATGAGCCCCGCGCCGCCCTGGGCGACGGCCGCCAGGTGGACGCGCGGCGCTGGCGCTTCGCCGCGCAGATGGCCCACCGCTTCGCGCGCATCGACCTGGAGCGCCCGGACCTGGCGCGGGACTGGCAACAGGGCGGCGGCACCGGCTGGCAGCCGCGGCTGTGGCGCGCCGTCGCCGCCGGCGGGCCGCCCCCCCTCGCCCTCCGGCTGGGGGACGGCGCGCCGCCCCCGGTGGGGCCAGCGCCCCGCGCGGCCGACGGGCCGGTGTGGATCTGGTGCCCCACCCGCGTGCCCGCGCTGCTCGCGGAGGGCCTGGCCCGCTGGCCCGCCGCCCGCCCCCTCACGATCCTCACGCTGGACGTCACCGCCGGCGCGCCCGCCGCGGCGCCGTGGGCCCCCTGGGTCGAGGCGAGCGCCACCCGGCAGGCCGCCCTCGCACCCCACGCCCCAGCGGCCTCTGCGGCCCAGGCGCCACCCGCTCAGCCGACCACCGTGCTGGCCGCGCTACAGGCCCGGATCCGCGGCGAGGCCCCACCGGCGCCGCCCCTCGACCACAGCGTGCAGATCCACGCCTGCGCCGGCCCGCTGCGCCAGGTGGAGGTGCTGCGCGACGCGCTCCTGCACCGGCTGGCCACCACCCCGGACCTGCAGCCCCACGACATCGCCATCTACTGCCCCGACCCCGACCGCTTCGCGCCGTTCCTGGCGCCCGTGCTGGCCGCGCCCCCGGCCGGGCTGCCCGCCCTGCCGCTGAACGTCGCCGATCGCCCGCTGGCCAGCGACAACGCCGTGGCCGCCGCCCTGGCCGACGTGCTGCGCCTGGCCGGCAGCCGCATGAGCGCGAGCGCGCTGCTGGGGCTGCTCGACCAGCCCGTCGTGCGCGCCCGGTTCGGCATCGAGGCCGAGGATCAGGGCACGCTGGAGCGCTGGGTGGTGGCCGCCGGGATCCGCTGGGGCATCGACGCCGCGCACCGCGCCCGCCACGGCCAGCCCCCCGAGCACACGCACACCTGGCGCTTCGGGCTGGATCGCCTGCTGCTGGGGGCCGCGCTGCCCGACGACACCGGGGCCCTGTGGTCCGGGGTGCTGCCCTTCGAGGGCATCGAGGGCCGCGCCACCGCGCTGCTGGGGCGCTTCGTCGACCTGTGCGAGACGGTGTTCACCCACGTCGAGGCCCTGGCCGGGCCCCTCGACGCGCCCACCTGGCGCCGCCGCCTGCTGGCCGCCGTGGCGGACCTGTGCACCCACACGGCTGATAACGATGACGCCCACCGCGGCCTGCGCGCCGCGTTGGCTGATCTGGACGTGAGCGCCGCGAAGGCCACGGGCCCCCTGGGCCGCGACGCCGTCCAAGCCCTGCTGGCCGAGCGCCTCGCCGCCCGCCGCCCCGGGCGCCGGCACCTGTCGCGGGGGATCACCCTGAGCGCCCTGCGCTGCGGCCGCGTGCTGCCCGCCCGGGTGATCGCCTTGCTCGGCGTGGACCCCGACGACTGGCCCCGGGTGGGCCAGTGGGCCGTGGACGATCCCCTGGGGCTCTCCCCCGGCGCCGGTGAGCCGGACCCGGGGGTGGCCGATCGCGCCGCCCTGCTGGCCGCCATCGCCCTGGCCGGCGACGCCCTGATCGTGTGCTACGACGGCGTGGACGGCCGGGACGGCGCGCCGCGGCCGCCGGCGGCCCCCATCGCCCGCCTGGCCCACGCGCTCGACGCCGTACAGCCCGGCGCGGGCGCCCTCATCCGGCACCCGCTCCACCCCTTCGAGCCCGAGGCCTTCAGCCCCGACGCGCCCCCCAGCTACGATCCGCGGGAGGGCCAGGCCGCCCACGCGCTGCGGGCCGCGCCCCACGCCCCCGCGGTGTTCCTGGAGCGCCCCCTGCCCGCCGTGACCCCCACCGCCCTCACCCTGACCGATCTGGAGCGCGCGCTGGCCAACCCCCTTGGGCTGTTCTTGAGCCGCCTGGGCGTGCACCGCCCCGGCGCCGTCGGCCCCCCCCCGGATCGCGAGCCCCTGCGGCTGGACGCCCTGGACCGTTGGGCCGTGAGCGACGACCTGTTCGCCCGCCGGCTCGCGCAGCAGGCCCAGGCGGTGGCCACCGAGGCCGTGCGGGCCGCCGGGCGGCTGCCCTACGGGGTGGTGGGGCAGGTGGCCGTGCAGGACCTGGGGGGCGAGGTGGATCGCCTGGCCCGGGCCGTCGAGCGGGCCGTGGCGGGGGCCGTGCCCCAGGCGCCCCTCGATCTGGACATCCGGGTGGGCGGCGTGCGGCTGACGGGCCGGGTGGATGGCCGCTACGACCGCGGGCGCCTGCGGCACCAGTCGGGCAAGGTGCGCGCCAAGCACCTGGCCGCCCTGTGGGTGACCCACCTGGCGCTGCACCTGACCCCGGACTTCGCCGGCAGCAGCCTGCTGGTCGGCCGCCGCGACGACCGCGAGGCCGCGCCGGCCTGGCACGCCCTGGGCCCGGTACGGGATCCCGCCGGGGAGCTGGCCGCGCTCATCGAGCTGTGGGCCGACGCGCAGACCGCGCCCCTGCCCTTGTTCGCCGGCCCCGCCATGCGCTGGGCGCGCCTCTCCCGCCGCGGGACGCCCACGGCCCGGGATCGCGAGCAGGTCGCCCGCGCCTGGGGCTGGGACGTGCGCGACACCCCCGACGCGGCCCGGCTGCTAGGCGAGGGTTGCCCCCTGCTGGGCCCCACATCACCCCCCTGCGCCTGGGCCGACGTGGGCCCGCTGGGGGACCTGGCCTGCCGGGTCTGGGCCCCGGTGCTGGCCCACCTGACCGTGACGGTGCAGCCATGATCTCTGGCACCCGAGGCCCCACCGCCCTGCCCTCGACCGCCGCCTGGGGGCCCCGATGACCGCGCCGCTCTATCGCGCAGACGGCCCCTTGCCCGTCGGCCGCGTCGTGCTCGAGGCGGGCGCCGGCGCCGGGCGGACCCACACCCTCGCCGAGGTGGCGGGGCGGCTCGTGGCGGCGGGCCAGCCGGCCACGGGCGTGCTGCTCATCAGCCCGCGCCGCCACGGCCTGCGCGCGCTGCGGGCCGCCCTGCCCCCGGCGGCCGCCGAGGCCACGCTGCTGACCATCGACGGCCTGGCCCTGGCCTGCGCCCGCCGGTTCGGCGCCCTGATGGGCCTGGACGGCGTGCAGGGGCTGACGCCCATGGGCGACGTGGGGGACGCCGAGGCGGTGCTGGCCGACTACTGGGGCCGGGTGGTGGTGCGGGCGCCGGCTCACCGGGTGCGCCCGCTGAGCAAGGTGTCGCCCGACGCCATCGCGCGCCTCGCCGCGCTGGCCGAGGCCGCGCCCGACGCCACGCTGCACCCCACCTCGGGCGAGCTCACCGCGCCCCTCGGCCTCGCCCGCGCGGTGTGCCAGGCCGCCCGCGCCGAGGGGGCGAGCCGCCGCGCCGCGCGCCGCCACCCCACGGCGGCCGACGTGTGGGCCCGGGTGCTCGCCGTCCTCGACACCGCCGCCCCCGGCGCCGCCCTGCGCCGGGCCGCCCAGCGCACCTGGCAGGCGGTGCTGGTGGATGACGCCCACGGCCTCGACCCCGCCGCCCTGGCGGGCCTGCGCGCGCTGTTCGACGATGGCCGCACGCCGCTGTGGCTGGCGGTAGATCCGCGCCAGCGGCTGCCGCTGACCGACGTGGACCGGCTGCGGGGCGATCCGCCCACGCCCCCGCCCAGCCTGACCCTGGCGGTGAACCACCGCGCCGACGCCGCCCTGGCCCCGGCCCTCGCGGCGCTCTTCGACCCCGAGCGGCTGGGCGAGGCGGCTGCCCTGCCGGGCCGCACCGCCCTGCCAGCGACCGGCGCCACGCCGGCCCCAGACGGTGGGCCCGCCGCGTTCACCGTGGCCTGGGTGCACGATCCAGCCGCGGATCTGGCCCGCGCCGAGGCCCAGGTCGCAGCCTGCTGCGCCGCCGACGTCGCCGCCCTGCTCTCGGCAGGCGCCTACGGGCCGGACGACGTGGCGGTGATCGTGCGCACGGATGGCCAGGCCGCGGCGCTGCAAGGCGCCCTGCGCGCCGCCGGGGTGCCCAACGCCCGCGTGGGCGGCCGCAGCGTCTTCCACGCCGCCGTCGCCGACGATCTGGCCCTGTGGCTGACCGCCATCGACGAGCGCTCCCCCGCCGTCATCCGCGCCGCCCTGAGCACCCCGCTGGGCGGCTACGACGGGGCGGCGATCCTCGCCCTGGCGGACGACGAGGTGACGTGGAGCCACTGGCTCGACCAGGTGCGCGAGCTGAGCGCGCTGTGGCACGACGCGGGCATCCTGCCCATGGTGCAGCACCTGCGGGCCGTGCTCGACCTGCCCGCCCGCTGGCTGCGGCACCCCGACGGCGCCCGCCGCCTCACCGATCTGCGCCACCTGGCCGAGCGCCTGCACGCCGAGGCGGCCGGCCGCGCCCTGCGGCCCTCGGCGCTGCTGGCCTGGTTCGAGCAGGTGCGCGCCGCGGCCGATCCGCCCCTGGCCGGGCTGCGGGCGGAGCGCGCCCACGGCGCCGTGCGGGTGCTGACGCCGAGCCGCGCCCGCGACGGCGAGTGGGCCGCCGTGTTCGCCCCCTGCTTCTGGCAGGCCGAGGACGACCCCTCGACCGCGGTCTGGCACACCCCCGAGGGGGCCCAGCTCGATCTGCGCGCCGGGCGCGACCTGCCCGCCGCGGCCCGCCGCGCCGCGGCCGCCGACCGCCTGCGCTGGGCGCGGCGCGCGGTGTACGTGGCCCTGAGCCGCGCCCGCCACCACGCGGTGGTCTACTGGGGCGCGCTGCCCGACGCCGGGCGCTCCCCGCTGGCGGCCCTGCTGCACCCCCAGCCGCTGTGGGCCGATCGGGTGGCGGATCACGTCAACCGCTCGACCCCCGAGGCCCTGCGCGCGGAGCTCGACGCCCTGGCCGCCCTGCCCGGCGTCGCCATCGCCCCTGCAGGCGCCGATCCCACTGCGCGCTGGGCCGCCCCGGCCGCCACGCTGGTGCCCGCCGCGCGCTTCCCCGAGCGGCGCCTCGACACCCAGTGGGGCCGCACCAGCTTCTCGGGCCTGACCCGCGACGCCCCCCACGCCGTGCAGGCGGGCGCAGACGAGCCCGAGCCCGAGGGCGTGACCCCCGCGCCCGAGGCCACCAGCCCGCTGCCCCTCACCCCCGTGCCCCCCGGCGCGGTCACGGGCACCTACCTGCACGGGGTGCTGGAGCACTGGGACTTCCAGGCCCCCGCCGCCCTGCCCCAGGTGGTGGCCGCGGGCCTGGAGCGGCACGGCCTGCCCGCCACCTGGGCGCCCCCGGTGGTGGCCGGCCTGCAGGCCGCGGCGCAGGTCCCCCTCACGGCCGGCGGGCCCCGCCTCGCCGACATCGGCCGCGGCGACCGCCTGGACGAGCTCGACTTCGTGCTGCCTGTCGACGCCCCCATCGACGGCGGCACCCTCGCGCGGGTGCTGCAGCGGATCCCCGGGCCCGGCCTGCCCCCCGGCTACGTCGAGCACCTCAGCAGCCTGCCCAGCGGCGCGGTCCACGGCTTCCTCAGCGGCAGCATTGACCTGGTGTTCCGCCACCGCGGCCGCTGGTTCGTGGTGGACTACAAGTCGAACCGCCTGGGCGACACGCCGAGCGACTACACGCCGGACCGGCTGACCCGGGCCATGATGGACGGCCACTACGTGCTCCAGGCCCACCTCTACGCCGTCGCGCTGCACCGCCTGCTCGCGCTGCGCCTGGGCCCCGCCTACGACCCGCACACCCAGCTGGGCGGCGTCGCGTGGCTGTTCCTGCGCGGCATGACCCCCGGCGCCGCCCCGGGCACCGGCGTGTGGGCGGCCCAGCTGCCCGTCGCCCGCATCGACGCGCTGTCGGCCGAGCTCGCCGGGCGCCCGGTGCCCGCCGCGCCGCCGCCGGCCCAGATCAGCCTGGCGCTCACATGACGCCCGCCGCGCTGCTCGATCGCTGGGCCGAGGCCGGCCTCGTGGGCCCCCTCGGCCGCCGCTTCGCCGAGGCCCTCGCCCGGCTCGCCGGCGAGGCCGACCCCTGGGTGGCCCTCGCCGCCGCCCTCGCCGCCGAGGCGCCGCTGTTCGGCGACGTGTGCCTGGCCTTCGACCGCTACGCCGACCAGCTCAGCGCCCGCGGCGACGACCTGGCGCTGCCCCCCGACCGCCTCTCGCCCCAGGACTGGCTCGCCCGGGTGGCCCGCAGCCCGCTGGTGGAGGGGGCCCAGGCGCCGCTGGTGCTCGCCGACGGCTGCCTGTACCTCGCCCGCTACGCGCAGCACCAGGCGCGGCTGGCCAGCGCCGTCGCCCGCCGCGCGCACGAGGTGGTGCCCCCCACCGATCCCGCCCTGCTCCGCCTGGGCCTCAGCCGGCTGTTTCCCGACGCCGCCGCCGCCCCCGATGGCGTGGATCGCCAGCAGCTCGCCGCCCTGGTCGCGACCCTGCACCCCTTCGCCGTCATCACCGGGGGGCCCGGCACCGGCAAGACCACCACGGTGGTGCGGGTGCTCGCGCTGCTCCTGGAGCAAGCCCGCGCGGGGGCCATGCCCTGGCCGCCCCGGGTGGCCCTGCTGGCGCCCACCGGCAAGGCGGCGGCGCGCATGACCGAGTCCATCCGCCGGCAGCGCGCGCAGCTCGACGTCGATCCCGACATCCGCGCCGCCCTGCCCGTCGAGGCCGCCACCCTGCACCGGGCCCTGGGCGCGCGGCCCGATCGGGTGGCCATGCGCCACCACGCCGGCAACCCGCTGACGGCCGACATCGTGGTGGTCGACGAGGCCTCGATGGTGGATCTGGCCATGATGTCGCGGCTCTTCGACGCCCTGCGCCCCAGCGCCCGGCTGGTGCTGCTGGGCGACCGCGACCAGCTCTTCTCGGTGGAGGCGGGCTCGGTGCTCGGCGACCTGTGCGAGGGCGGCGAGCGCTTCTCGACGGCGGCGGCCGAGCGGCTCGCCCGCTACCGCCCCGCCCTGCCGCCCGCGCTCATCGACCCCCAGGCCACCCCCGGCCTCGCCGACACCACCGTGCAGCTCACGCACACCTGGCGCTTCCAGGACGAGATCGGCGATCTCGCCCGGGCCATCAACGCCGGCGACGCCCCCGCCGCCCTGGCCCTGCTGCGGGATCCCGCCCACAAGAAGCTCGCCCTGGCGCACCCACAGCCGGGCGATCCGGCGGGCGATCTGCGGCGCCTTGCGGTCGAGGGGTTCCGCGCCCTGTGCAAGGCCAAGACCGCCGAAGAGGCCCTCGCGGCGGTGGGCCAGTTCCGGGTGCTCTGCGCCCACCGGGGCGGCCCGCTGGGGGTCCGGGCCGTGGGCCAGCGTATCGAGCGCTGGCTGACCCAGGCGGGCCTCATCGTGCCCGACGAGCCCTTCTACGCCGGCCGGCCGGTGATGGTGTTGCGCAACGACTACGCCATCGGCCTGTTCAACGGCGACGTGGGCGTGGCGCGGGCCACCCCCGACGGGCCCCGGGTGTTCTTCCCGCAGCCCGGCGGCCTGCGGGCCATCGCCCCCGCCCGCCTGCCGCCCCACGAGACCGTCTACGCCACCACCGTGCACAAGGCCCAGGGCTCCGAGTTCAAGGGGGTGCCCCTCACGCCCTCGCCGCTGATCACCCGGGAGCTGCTGTACACCGGGGTCACCCGCGCCTGTGAGCAGGTGTCGATCCTGGCCACTGAGGCGGTGCTGACGGCGGGCATCACCGCCCGGGTGGTGCGGGCGTCCGGCCTGCGATCCGCGCTCAGCCGCTCAGAACGGAATCCTTGACGCCCAGCGCAGTTGGCCCCCGAGATTCCGCGGGGTATGGTGCCCAAGGTGGCCAGCGCGTGGGCCCGGGCGGTGACCGCCCACGGCCCGCCCAGGCTCGCCTTGGTCAACGTTCGCAGGGTTTGGGGGGACAACGATGGGCGGAGACGGCCAGGGCATCGACGGCGTGCTGGATGCGCTGTTTGGCCCGGCGCCTCCGACGCCCCCCGCCGAGTCCGCCCTCCGCGGGCTCGAGACCGAGCTGGGGGGCAGCGTCGGCCGGCAGCCCCGCCACCGTGCCCAAGAGGTGCCCGAGGGCGCCGAGCCCCCCAGCCACTCCGAGGCCGGCCGCCGGCGCGCCGACAGTGTGCCCCCGCCGCCCAGCGACCCCGGCCCTGGCCGCATCCGCGCCCTCAAGGACCCGCTGCCGACGAGGGCCCGGGGCGCATCCGCGCCCTGAAGGCCCCGCTGCCGGAGCCGCGACCCGCGCCGCCGCCGAGCCGGCCGACCCTGGCGGGCGCACCCAGACCCCCCGCCCCGCAGACGGCCGACGCGCCGAGCGACAGCGTCACGCGCCCGGGGCGCCCGATCCCGGCCCCACTCCCTCACACGCCCCTGGCCGACGAGCCACCGGCGCGGGTGAGCCGGCGGGCCACCAGCGGCCCCCGCGACCGCCGCCGCCCCAGCCTGGCGCAGGCCGCCGGGGTAGAGGCCCGCTCGAGCCGGCCGAGCCGCGCCCCCCGCGAGCCGGCGGGCGACCCCCGCCCCGCCGCGGCAGAGGGCGCCCCCACGCCACGGGCCAACCGGCCGCGGGTGGGGCCCGATGGCCGCCTCATCCGCGATCACCACGCCGCCGCGCGGCCGCGGCGCGCCACCCGAGGCTTCGCGCCCTCCGACGCCGCCCGGCCGAACACGGCCACGCCGCTGCCCCCCGCCGACGCCCCGGCGCTCGGCGACGACCTGGCGGCCGAGTTCGCCGCGGTGGACGACCTGTTCGCGCACCTCGACAGCCTGGAGCTTCGCTCTGCGCCGCCCGCGCCGGCGCCCTCGGGCCCGCGGGCGGCCCTGGGCGACACCCAGCGCGTGGCCCAGCTGGTGACCGCCCTCGACGCCATCGACTGGCGCCGCCTCGATCCGCGGGCGGGCTTCCTGGTGACGCAGGCCGACGGCCGCACCAGCTTTGAAGATCTGATCATCATCTCAGGCCTGCCCGACCACGACGCCTGCACGCTGCTGCTGGCCCTCGTGGATCAAGGCGTGCTGGCCTGACGCGAGCGCGCGCCCCCGCGGGGGGTGTGCAGGGTCTGGGGACCCGGGGTTGAGGGCGCGCGCGGTCCAGTGGCCAGCGGGCCCTGGCGGACGCCCGAGGGGTGCGAGGGGAGAGACAGGCGATGGCATTGTTCGGCGGTGGACGTCGCAACGTCCTTCAGCTGGTCCAGCAGGGCCGCTGGAAGAACGACGACGAGCGAAAGGAGCTGCTCGGTCAGCTCCGAGAGGCGGGGCTCAAGCCCTCGGACTCGCTCGACCTGATCTGGCACAACGACCCGGGTGTCCGGCAGGTCGCGTCGGAGCTGTTCATCAGCCGCGCCGATGTGAGCGCGGCCATGCTGCTCGCCCGCGACATGGGCAAGCGCACCTCGGCGCAGCGCACCTACGCCGGGCGGATCTTCAACCGCCTGCCGGAGGAGACCGTGCGCCCGGTGGTCGAGAGCCTCCTGGGCGACAAGCTCCCCAAGGTGCGGCAGCTCGGCTGGGAGGTCGCCCTCGCCCTGGGCGGCCAGATCGGCATCCAGTACCTGCAGAAGGCCGTGCACGAGGGCCCGCTGGCCATGCGCGGCACGGCCCTGCGGCGCCTGCTGCAGCTGGTGCGCGCCGAGCGGGTCATCGATCTGCTCATCGAGGCCGCCAAGAGCGAGGACACCCGGCTGGCGTCCACCGCCGTCCAGGCCCTGGCCGAGGTGGACGATCCGCGCATCCTCAACCTGATGGTCGACCGCTTCTCGGAGGGCGACGCGGCGGTGCGCGAGCAGGCCACCAAGTGGCTGCTCGAGGCCGCCACCCGGCACGCCACCGAGGTGCGCGCGGCCATGTTCGAGCTGCTCAGCCGCGGCGACGACAGCACCCGGCGCCAGGGCGTGCAGATCCTGCTGCAGACCGGCGACACCGGCACCGTGCTGGCCGAGCTGCTGACCTTCCTCAACGACCTGCTGGGCTGGCTGCGCGACCGCATCATCGACACCCTGCGCACCTTCGGCGACGACATCCTGCGCTCCGCCGTCGCCCTGCTGCAGCACCAGGAGGACAGCGTGCGCACGCTGGCCCTCGTGCTGGCCGAGTCCTTCAACGACAAGCGCCTGGTCGGGCCGCTGTGTCGCATGCTGAAGGACGATGACTGGTGGCTGAAGATCACCGCCTGCGACTCCCTGGGGCGGCTGGGCGATGAGCGCGCCGTGCCCTTCCTCGCCGACGCGCTGAAGGACGACGACTGCAACTGGGCCGCCATCGACTCCCTGGCCCAGATCGGCTCCAAGCAGGCCCTCAACCCCCTCGCGCAGCTGCTGCGCCAGGACCGCGAGGAGCTGCGGATGGAGGTCGTGCGCGCCTTCAGCCGGTTCACCGACGAGCGGCTGGTCCAGCTGCTGAAGGTGGTCAAGGAGCAGGACCCCTCGACGGACGTGCGCACCCGGGCCAGCGAGGTCCTGCGGGACATGGCCGCGCGCCTTGACATCGAGATCGATGGCGACGAGGCCCGCTCCGCCGTCGACGCCAAGAGCCTCGCCCGGCCGGTCGACCGGCTGCTCGCCGAGACCCGCGAGCTGGGCGCCAGCGACGTGCACATCAGCACCGGCGAGCCGCCCATGATCCGCCGCGGCGGCCGGCTGGTGCGCATGGAGGGCCGCGAGCCCCTGAGCGGCGAGATCACCCGGGAGTGGGTGCGCTCGATCCTCAACGAGAAGCAGCTCGCCATCCTCGACGACGCCGGCGAGATCGACTTCTGCCACAGCATCAAGCAGGTGGGCCGCTACCGGGCCAACGCCTACGAAGAGCGCCTGGGCATGTCGGCCACCTTCCGCACCATCCCCAACCAGCCGCCCACCTTCAGCGAGCTGGGCCTGCCCGGCCACCTGACGGAGCTGCTGGACTACCACCAGGGGGTGATCGTGGTGTCGGGCCCCAGCGGCTCGGGCAAGAGCACCACCCTGGCGGCCATCATCAACCTCATCAACGAGACCAAGGCCGACCACATCCTCACCCTCGAGGACCCCATCGAGTTCGTGCACCCGGTCAAGTCGGCGCTCGTCAACCAGCGCGAGATCGGCAAGCACTCCGACAGCTTCCACGCGGCCCTGCGCGGCGCCCTGCGTGAGGACCCCGACGTCATCATGGTGGGCGAGCTTCGAGACGCCGAGACCATCCGGATGGCGCTCGAGGCCGCCGAGACCGGCCACCTCGTCATCACGACCATGCACACCACCAGCGCGGTGCAGACCGTCGAGCGCCTGGTCACGAGCTTCCCGCCCGAGGAGCAGATGCAGGTGCGCATGGGCCTGTCCGAGGCCCTGAAGTTCGTCATCTGCCAGTCGCTGGTGAAGCGCAAAGACGGCGAGGGCCGGGTGGCGGTCTTCGAGGTGCTCAAGGGCACCTTCAACGTCGGCAACCTCATCCGCGACGACAAGACCTACCAGCTGTCGAGCCTGATGCAGATCGGCCGCAACGTGGGCATGCAGACCGTCGACATGGCCCTGATGGACCTGGTCGAGAGCAACATCATCACCCCGGAGACCGCGTGGATGCGCGCTGAGAAGCAAGACATGTTCGCGCCGCTGTGTCCGCCGGACTTCCTCGAAGCGCAGGGGGGCTGATCCATGTCTGACGTCATCCAGGCCCAGCACCGCATCGACCGCTTCCTCAAGCTGATGAAGGACCGCGGCGCCTCCGACATGCACCTGTCGGTGGGGCGCCCGCCCATCCTGCGCCAGTCGGGCCGCATCGAGCCGGTGCGCTACCGGATCCTCAGCGACATCGACTTCACCAACCTGATGCAGCCCATCACGCCGCCGGCCCTGTGGCAGCGCTACCGCCAGACCGGCGACTGCGACTACGCCTACGAGGTCCCCGGGCTCGCCCGCTTCCGCGTGAACATGTTCATGCAGGAGCGCGGCATGGGCGCCGTGTTCCGGATCATCCCCACCAAGATCCTGACCTTGGACCAGCTGCGCATGCCCGCGGCGGTGCGCAGCATGGCGCAGCTCGACAGCGGCCTGTGCCTGGTCACGGGCCCCACCGGCTCGGGCAAGTCCACGACGCTGTCGGCCATCGTGCACGACATGAACACCCAGCGGGACATGCACATCATCACCATCGAGGACCCCCTCGAGTTCGTGCACCCCAACCAGAAGGCGCTGGTGAGCCAGCGCGAGGTCGGCACCCACTCCAAGGGCTTCCGGCCGGCCCTGCGGGCGGCGGTCCGCGAGGATCCCGACTGCATCCTGGTGGGCGAGATGCGCGACCTCGAGACCATCTCGATGGCCCTCTCGGCCGCCGAGACAGGCCTGCTGGTCTTCGGCACCCTGCACACCAACAGCGCGGCCAAGACCATGGACCGCGTCATCAACGTGTTCCCCACCGACCGCCAGTCGGGGGTGCGCAGCGTGCTGTCGGTGGTGCTGCGGGGCGTGCTCGCCCAGCAGCTCCTGCGGCGCAAGCAGGGCGGGCGCGTGGCCGCCATCGAGATCCTGTTCTACACGCCGGCCATCGGCTCGCTGATCCGCGAGGGCAAGACGCACCAGATCAACGGCGCCATCCAGCAGGGCCGCAGCAAGGGCATGATCGGCATGGACGAGAGCCTGCGTAAGCTCGTCACCGAGGACGTCATCGACGCGCAGGCCGCCCTCGAGAAGGCCCTCGACAAGGACGAGATGCGCAAGTGGTGCACCGCCCAGGGCCTCGAGGTGGTGTACGACGAGGAGACCTGAGCGCCCGGGCCCGCGCCGCCCGGCTCAGGCGGCCGGACGGCGCGTCGGCCCTCAGCCCTGCGGCCCTCAGCCCTGCGGCCTTCAGCCCTGCGTCTCTTCCCACAGGGCCTCGGCGTCGCCGTCGATGACCTGCTTCGCCACCCCATAGCCGAAGCCCTGCCGCCCCAGGGACGCGATGTCCTTCTGGCGCCGATCGGCGCGCCGCTGGGCGTCCGCCTGGAACGGCCCCAGCCGCCGACGCTTGGCGTACCGCACCGCCGCCGCCAGCTCGGGATCCCCCTCGCCCCCGTCCAAGGTCGCCAGGGCCGCCTCGGCGTGGCCCTCGGGCACCATCCGCTCCCGCAGCTTGGCGGCGATGGCGCGCCGCCCCTTGCCCCGCTGGTGCAGGCTGCGCACCAGCGCCCGGGCGTACGCCGCGTCGTCCACCAGCCCGAAGCGGCGCATCTTCGCGATGACCTCGCTGAGGCACGCCAGGGCGGCCGCCCGGTCGTCGTCGGAGAGCTCCGCCCGGCGCACCTTCCGGCTCAGCACGAAGCGCAGCCGATCCTCACTGCACGGGAACCGCTGCAGGTGCCGCACGGCGGCCCGCTCCAAGGCCGCCTGATCCAGCGGCCGCGGTGGCCGCGGCGCCCGCGGCGTCTCGGCCTCGTCTCTGCGGGTCTTCCTCATCAGGTCCAGCTCCTCGTGCGCCCGGCCCACGCCCATGTTCGGTGCCCAGCGCCCCGGGCGCCAGCCCCACCCGGCCCGGGCGCCCCTCGGCGGCCGCCTCACGGGCCACCCTGCGCGCACCCGCCGCGTCCGCGAGCCGCGCGCCGGCCGCCGCCCTGCGGCGCCGCTTGATCCAGCGCCCACAATATAGTCCTCTCACGGCGAGGGTGGGCGCCTGCGGGCCGGTCCGCAGCCTTTGACTCTGGGGGTATCGACACCATGCGCGACACGACGCGGGACCTGAACTTTAGCGCCGGGCGCAGCCGCTCGGTCTGGCGACGCCTGGGGCTGGCCCCGGTGGTGTTCGCGTGCGTCGCCGCGCTGCTCGCCAGCCCGGCCGCCGCCCAAGAGACCAACTTCAGCCGCGACGTGGCCCGGTCCATCGACCTGGGCCTCGCCTGGCTCGACGGCCAGGGCGCCTTCAACAACCCGAGCTCCGCCGGCGACGCCGCCGGCCTGGTGGCCCTGGCCCTGCTCGAGAAGCGGCAGAGCGCCGACCAGAACGCCGCCCCCGTGGGCTACAGCAACGCCGACGCCGCCGACCGCGCCCGCATGGATCGCGTGATGGCGTACATCATCTCCCGCGCCCGCAACGCCAACTTCTACTCCTACCGCGACGGCGGCGACATGATGGCGCTGGCCGTGTACCTGCGCTCCGGCGGCCCCGACCGCGCCAACGCCAAGGCCGCCCTGGTGGCCACCTTCGACCGCGCCCGCGCCAACCAGAACGCGGCCGGCTACTGGTGCTACAGCAACGGCGGCTGCAACGACTCCTCCACCACCCAGCTGGTGATGGCCGGCCTGGCCGCCGCCCGCGGCGTGTTCAACGACAACGACCCCGCCCTGCGCGACGTGGCCCGCCGCGATCAGCTCGACGTGCTCACAGCCCGCTGCCGCCAGGGCTACGCCAACAACGGCATCGCGGGTGGCCTGAACGGCGACAAGGGGCACGGCTACAACACCGGCAACGCCCCGTCCTACCAGCAGACCGCCTCGGGCCTGTGGAGCCAGATCATCGGCGGCGGCGACGTCAACGACGCCAACGTGCAGGCCTACCTGCGCTGGCTGCACTACCGCTTCAACTTCCGCGACATCAACCCGCACCGCAACAGCTGGAACCACAGCTACATGTACTACCTGTGGTCGTCGGCGAAGGCGTACACCTTCCTCGAGGACTCGGGGGTCGCCCCCGCCGGCGGCAACATCGGCGCCGCCGACATCGGCACCCTGCCGGCCAACCAGGCCCCGGCCGTCGCCTACCGCCAGCTCCACCTCGACCCTGCGGCGGTGACCCGGGCCCCCGTGCACGGCAACCAGGGCGCCGGCTACTACCAGGACATCCGCGAGCAGGCCCGCTGGTACTTCGACTACTCCGACACGATCATGCGCCTGCAGGCCGCCAACGGGCAGTTCAACATCCAGGCCGGCCAGAACCGCTGGAACGTCTACAGCTACCAGGCCTACGCCCTGCTGGTGCTCGAGCGCTCGGTGGGCGGCGGCTGCCCCGACGGCGACAACGACGGCGCCTGCGACAGCGAAGACAACTGCCCCCAGGTGGCCAACCCCGACCAGGCTGACCGCGACGGGGACGGCCGCGGCGACCTGTGCGACATCTGCCCGCAGAACGCCGATCCCGACCAGCGCGACGGCGACGGCGACGGCCGCGGCGACGCCTGCGACAACTGCCCGAACGCCGGCAACCCGAACCAGGCGGACGGCGACGGCGACGGCATCGGCGACCTCTGCGACAACTGCACGGCGGCGGCCAACGCCGACCAGCGCAACAGCGACGGCGACCGCTTCGGCGACGCCTGCGACAACTGCCCGGCCACGGCCAACGACAACCAGAGCAACGCCGACGGCGACCGCTTCGGCGACGCCTGCGACAACTGCCCCGGCGCCCCCAA
>JAUHVS010000845.1 GCA_030424955.1 bacterium
TATTCGAAGTTGGGCGGGATGAAGAAGCTCACGCCCGCCGTGAACATCATGTTGTTCACGAGCTCAGAGCCGCCCGGATACTCCTCGAGGTAGAGGCTGTCGCGCAGCTCGAAGTTCACCGTGAACCACTTGTTCATGAAGAACCGCTGGCCAACGCCGGCCGCCAGGGTCGGGTTGCCCGCGAGCTCCGTCTGCGTGTAGCCCGCGCCCAGCAGCACGTAGAGATCCCAGGGGATGATCCACGTGTTGAAGAGGGCAAACTTCCCGTAGATGGGGGCGTACTGGAAGTCGAGGGTGGCGTACCACAGCACCTTCGAGATCTGCGGCAGGATCGCGTAGTCCTCGATGACCTTGTTGAAGAGGTCCGTCTCGGAGCCCAGCGAGTACCCGCCGTTGACCCCGATGGCCATGTCTTCGGTCAGGTGGTAGGTGAGGTTGCCCCCGGCCACGAACATGCTGACCATCGAGTCGTTGACGTTCGTCCCGACAAACGGGGCGAACTCCACCCGGCCCCGCCGCAAGAACGGCCGGCGCTGGACGACTCGGATGAGGTCAATCTCGGCTCGCTTCGCCGCCTCGACGTCCTTGGCCGCAGCCTCGGTGTCGATGACGTCAAAGGTCATGGCTCCGCCGTCGTCGCCCCCGCCGCTCGAGACATCGTCCGTGGTGAACGTCATGTCTTGAGCATAGGCTTGCGAGAGCAGCCCGCAGGCGAGGCACAGGACGGCAGGAACGGCCCACGCGCGTCGTTTCATGGCCTCCGGTCCTACGAAAAAATCCCTCGGTTTGGTAACACGTCGCCCAGGGGCGAACAACAAAAACCCGGGCCACTTCAACGGTATGTGCAGCCTGCGCGCGGCGCTGCGCAGCGCGGGGTCAAGCGTCGCCCAGCAGCGCGTCAGCGAAGGCTGGCGCGTCGAAGGCGCGCAGGTCCTCGGCCTTCTCGCCGATCCCGATGTAGCGCACCGGGATCGCCATCTCGTCGGTGATCCCGATCACCACGCCGCCCTTGGCCGTGCCGTCGAGCTTGGTCAGCACGATGCCGGTGACGTCGACCACCTCGGTGAAGATCTCGACCTGGCTGATGGCGTTCTGCCCGTTGGTGGCGTCGAGTACGAGCCAGACCTCGTGCGGCGCGCCGTCAGCCGCCTTCCCGATGGCGCGGTGGATCTTCGCGAGCTCGTCCATCAGCTCCTTCTTGGCCTGCAGGCGACCGGCAGTGTCGGCGATGCACACGTCGTAGCCCTCACGGGTGGCGCGCTCCACGGCCTCGAAGATGACGCTCGAGGGGTCCTGCTTCTCGCGCCCCCGGATCACCGGCACCCCCGCCCGCTCGCTCCAGACCTCAAGCTGCTCGACCGCGGCGGCCCGGTAGGTGTCACCGGCCGCCAGGATCACCTTCTTGCCCTCGGCGGCATACCGCCGGGCGAGCTTGCCGATGGTGGTGGTCTTGCCTGCCCCGTTGACGCCGACCACCATGATGACGAAGGGCTTGGCGCGCTCGAAGTCCAAGGGCGCCGCGCCCTGGATGAGGATCTCGGAGATCTGGTCCTTGAGCGTCCGCCAGACCTGCGCGGGGTCCTTCAGCGCCTTCTTGTCGAGCTCCGCCTGCACCCGCTCCACGAGCTTCTGGCTCGTCCGGACCCCGATGTCGGCGGTGAACAGGGCCTCTTCCAGGTCAGCCAGGAGCGCGTCGTCGATGGTCTTGGCGGCACCGAAGAGCTTGCCCAGCGACTTCACGAAGCCGTCGTGGGTGCGGGCGAGGCCTTCCCGCAGGGTCTTGCCCGCCGCCTCGCTGTGGTCGGGGGCAGGCGCCGGCGCGGCCTCTGCGGCCGGCGGCTTGCGGGGCCCGTCCTTGCGACCGCCCGTGGGCGGCTGGGCCGCCTCGGGCGGCGCGACCCGCACCCGCGTGTGCTCCGGCGTGCTCTCGTCGACCATGACCTGGTTGACGCTGAACGCCCGGCGGGCCTCGGCCTCGATCTGGGCCTTGGTGCGCTCGGGCGCGGTGAGCGCCTCCACCGGGTCCGGCGTCGAGTCGAGCACCGGCGGCTTGCTGCGCAGCGCCCGCACGACGAAGAGCAGGATGAACAGGCCAATGGCCCCGAACACGACGTACTCCGTGGCGGTCAGCCCGCCCGGGAGGGTGTCGAGGGCCGCGCTCGCAGGCGGGATCGCGCCGGATGCCGCCGCAGCGGCGCTCGCCGGCGCGGCGCTCAGCGGGGCAGCGCTCGCAGGGACGGCGGATCCAGCCGCCGCCTGAGCGAGGATGATCTGACTCAGCACGGTCTCGATGGCAGGGCCCATGCCCGGCTCCCTTCGTCTTCAGGTCATGCGGACGCT
>JAUHVS010000846.1 GCA_030424955.1 bacterium
ATCACCGAGTAGGGCAGGATGATCCGCAGGGTCTCGAAGGTCAGCGGCACCATGGGCAGGTGGAAGCTCGGCAGCCCGCCGGCGATGGACGCCACGTCGCCGACGCTGCGGGTGCCCACGCCGAAGATCGCGACCCCGGCGGTGATGGCCAGGATGGCCACCAGCGACGACGGCACCGCCTTGGTGAGCTTGGGCAGGAACTGGATGATCACCATGGTGGCGGCCACCAGGCCCAGCATGGTCCACAGCGCGGGGCCGGGCAGCCAGGCCACGTCGATCACCGAGCCCTGCAGGGTGCTGCCGTGCAGCCAGCCCTGGGCGCCGGACACCCCGAACTGGCTCAGCTGAGCGAGCAAGATGACGATGGCGAGCCCGTTGACGAAGCCCAGCATCACGGGGTGGGGCACCAGCCGGATGAACCGCCCCAGCTTGAAGGCGCCGGCGGTCAGCTGCAGCACGCCCATGAGCACGACGGCGGCGAACAGGTACTCGACGCCGTGGGTCTTGACCAGGCTGACCGTGACCACCGCGAGGGCGCCGGTGGCGCCGCTGATCATGCCGGGGCGGCCGCCGAGCACAGCGGTGATCAGGCACATGAAGAACGCCGCGTACAGGCCCACCAGGGGCTCGACGCCGGCGACGAAGGCGAAGGCCACCGCCTCGGGCACCAGGGCCAGGGCGACGGTCAACCCCGACAGCACGTCGTTCTTCAACGACTGGGTCTTGGCGGCTTTCAGATCGATCATGAACACCTGGTTCCACTGGGGACGGCACCCTCCGGGCGCGCGAGCGGCGGACCCTACGGGCGGGCCTGTGCATTTGAAAGCACCAAGCGGGTGACAGGGGCGGGGGGCGTGACAGATGGACAATGAAGTCAACGGGTTAAGCTGTTGACTCCGGGGTCATTTTCTGAGTGGCGGGCAGGGCGGTGCCTGACGCGCCGCGTCATCGAGGCCCCCGTCGGGCGCCTGGGGGGGCCGTGGGGTGCGGCCCCGGGGGATTGTCGTTCTCAGGTGCGGCCCGGCCCCGGTAGCGTAGCGCCCGTGGCGACATCCTTTGCCGCACGATCGAACACCGACCGCGGCGGCATCGCGACACCTGGGGGGGTCGGCCCGCGCGCGCAGGGGAGTCCACATGAGAACTGGCATCATGGCGCTGGCGCTGCTCGGGCTGGCCACCGGGGGCGTGTCCGCGCGCCCCATGAAGACCGGCCCGGGCCTGCGCGCGGGCAGCCGGGACGGCGGCGTGGCCTTCACCGGCCGCAAGGGCAACTGGAACATCTGGCTGACCTCGACCACCAAGGCGCCCACGGTGTACGCGGTGACCGTGTGTGGGGCCCACACGGTCACCCGGAAGGACGCCAACATGCTCGGCGCCTTCGACGACACCCGCACCCACGAGGGCGACTGCGAGACCCTCACCCTGCGCACCGGCCGCCAGATCGACCGCCTGCGCCTCAAGCCGGGCACGGCGCCCATCACCCTGACGATCACCCAGGACGGCCGCCCCGTGGGCCGCACCTTCCTGCGGGGCGCCCGCCCCCAGGGCGAGGGCCGCTTCGCCCTGCCCGAGGCTGGCCGGGCCCCCGTGGCCCAGCCCGACGCGCCGGCCCTGCCCAACGCCTACCGCGTCGACGTGCACTGGGGCGGCCCGTCGAACCCCACCTGGCACCCCGACGGCGAGTGGGTCCTGGGCGGCCGTGAGGACCAGCCCGTGATCGCGGCGACGCTGACCTCGGCCGACGGCGGCCAGACCCTCACCGGCACCATCCAGTACCGCGGCGAGGGCCCCATCGGCTTCCGCGGCACCCACCAGGGCAGCCGCCGCTACGCCGTGCAGGTGCAGTGGGGCGGCGACGCGGCCCCCTGGCACCCCGACGGGACGTGGATCATCGGCGGCCGCGACGCCCAGCGCGCGACGGCGCTCACGGTGACGGCTGATGGGGACCACGGGCTGGCGGGCACCATGCAGTACGCCGGCGAGGGGCCGATCGACTGGCGGGGGCGGTAGGGGCGGCGGGACGTCCTCGGGGGCTCACCCGGACTGCCCAGCGGCATGGGGACATCCGCTTTGACAAGCGCAGTTGGGGTCCATACGATCTGCGCCCGCGTCCTCGATCCATGTTTGGCCTTCGTGAACTACGCGGAGGCCGGCGTCGTCGAGAGCATGTGGCATGACGTCAATGACGAGGGCGGTTTGGCGTTCGAGCGAGCCACCGCGCTGCTCAGACTCCATCGGCCACACATCGTCACGGAACTCTGTGATCTCAAAAGGGCGAACAGACGGGCTGTGCCGCTGTTGGGGTCTTGCGCCACTGCGACTACGCGCTGTACTCGTCC
>JAUHVS010000065.1 GCA_030424955.1 bacterium
GGTCACCGACGGGCTGCCTGAGATCACCGATCTGCAGGCGCTGCCCGGCGCGCCGCACCACCTGATCGCGCTCACCAAGTCGGGCATCGCCTGGCGGATCGACACCCGCTCGGGCCGCAAGACCCGGCTGTTCGACGTGACCGTGCCCACCCGGTCCGAGCAGGGGCTGCTGGGGCTGGCGTTCCACCCCAACTATTTGAAGAACAAGCGGTTCTTCTTGAACTACAGCGCTGAGTCCGAGGGCGGCCGCCAGACCCACGTGGCCGAGTGGCGCGGGGATCTGGCGGGCGACACGCCGGCGGCGGCCCACCACCTCGTGCTGGCGGTGGACCAGCCGTGGCCGAACCACAACGCCGGTCAGCTCGCCTTTGGCCCCGACGGCTTCTTGTACGTGGGCCTGGGCGATGGGGGCGCGGCCAACGATCCCCACGGCCACGGGCAGAACCTCAAGACCCTGCTGGGCAGCCTGCTGCGCATCGACGTGGACCAGGCGGCGCCCGGCGCCAAGTACGCGATCCCCAAGGACAACCCCTTCGTGGGCCGCGCCGACGCCCGGCCCGAGATCTGGGCCTACGGCCTGCGCAACCCGTGGCGCTACGCCTTCGCCCCCGACGGCCGGCTGGTGGTCGGGGACGTGGGGCAGGACGCCTGGGAGGAGATCACCATCGTCGGCCGCGGCGAGAACCACGGCTGGCGGATCCGCGAGGCCGACCGCTGCTTCCCGCCGGGCACCCGCTGTCAGGCCGCGGGGCTGGTGGATCCCATCCACAGCTACCCCCACGGGCCGCTGGGGCAGTCGGTGACGGGCGGCCGGGTGTACGCCGGCGCCGCGGCGCCCGCCCTGCGGGGCAAGTACGTGTTTGGCGACTTCGCGTCGGGCCGGCTGTGGGCCCTGGATCTGCCCGCGCCGGGGGCCCCACCGGTGAAGGAGGCGGCGGTGTACGCCCTGGGCCGCTTCAGCGTGCAGCCCTCGACCTTCGGCGCCGACGGGGCGGGCGAGCTGTACGTGGGCGACTTCGGCGGCGGCGCGGTGTACCGGATCAGCGCGCCGTGAGGCGCTGAGGCCCGCCCGTCGCGGGGCTCGACCTTTGGCGGCATCCGGGGCACGATGCCGGCGACCACCACTGCGCCAAGGAGTTGGGGGTGACCGAAGAGACGGGGCTGGCACGGGCTGATCGACTGGCCGCTGAGGGCCGGTATGACGCCCTCGTGGGGCAGCTCATCGAGCTGCTCGAGGTCGAGGCCGATCCCGCGCTGCGGGTGGCCCTCTACGAGCGCGCGGTGCAGGCCCTGGCCGGCCCGCTGGCCGCACCCGACAACGCGCTGCTGGTGCTCAACCAGGCCTTCCAGGAGATCCCCGACGACGCCCGGTTCGGGCCGCAGTTCGAGGCCCTGTCGGCGGCCCTGGGTCGCTGGCACGAGGCCCTGGCGGCCTACGAGGGCGCCTGCGAGGCCCACGCGGGGCCCACCGCGCTGCCCCTGCACCAGCGCCTCGCCGCCTGGTACACCGCGCAGGACGAGCCCGCCGACGCCCTGCGGCACCGGCTGGTGATCCGCGAGCTCGACCCCACCGACGCCGCCAACGAGGACGCCCTGATCGAGGCCCTGGAGGGCATGGGCGAGTGGGCGGTGGTGGCGGAGCTGTGGCAGGGGCGGCTGGCCGCCAGCGAGGCCCCCGCGGATCGCGCGGCGGCCCGGCAGCGGCTCATCGAGCTCCATGAGGGCCGGCTGAACGACGCCGCGGGGGCCCTGGCCCTGGCGGTGGACGGCTTCGCCGAAGACCCCGATGACGGCCAGGGCCGTGAGCTCGCCCGGCTGGCCACCCGCGCCGGCGACTGGGCGCCGCTCTTCGAGGCCTACGAGCGCGCCTGCGACCACCGCGCCGACGATCCCGCCGCCGCCGAGCCGTTCCACGCCCGGCTGGCCGAGTGGTACGACCTGGAGGGCCGCGAGGCCGACGCCCTGACCCACCGCGTGTGGCTCGCGGAGCAGCACCCCGACGATCCGGCCCAGCAGCGCACGCTCGCCCGCTGGCTGGAGCAGGCCGGCGAGTGGCGAAAGCTGGTGGATCTGCTCACCCGTCAGCTCGACAACGCCGCCGATCAGGGCGCCCGGGTGCGCGCGGCGCTGCGCATCGCGCAGATCCTCGAGGAGCACCTGGACGGCGGCGACGAGGCCTTCGATCTGCTGGGCCGCGTGTTCGTCGACACCCTCGACGGCGGCCTCGAGATGCACCTGGAGACCCTGGCCGAGCGCCAGGGCGCCTTCAAGCCGCTGGCCCGGCTGTACCGCCGCGCGCTCGACCGCACCTTCGCCGATCCGAGCGAGGCCGCGACCCTGCACCTGAAGGCGGCGCTGATCTACGACCACCACCTGCGCGACGGCCGCCGCGCGGCCGACCAGTACGCCCACGTGCTGACCTACGAGCCCGGCAACGAGCGGGCGCTGGCCGGGGTGGCCCGGCTGCTGGAGCAGGAGGGGCGCGTCGAGGAGCTGGCGGCGATCCGCTGGCGGGAGGCCGAGTCCCCCGCCGACGCCGAGACCCGCTTCGCCCGCTGGCTGGCGGTGGGCGACCTGTACCGCGAGCAGCTCAAGGATCCGGTGAAGGCCGTCGAGGCCTGGTTCAAGGCCCTGCAGGTGCGGCCCGACACCCGGCAGGTGCTCACGCGCCTGCTCGACGTGTACGGCGAGACCGACCGCTGGGAGGCGTCGATCAAGGTGCTGCGCAAGCTCGCCAAGCTCGAGACCGATCCCGAGAAGCAGGCGCGGTTCATCTACGCCATCGGGATCATCCAGCGCGACAAGATCGAGGACCACTACGTGGCGGTGCGCACGCTGGATCAGGCCCTGGAGGTCGACCCCACCCTGGTGCGCGCGTTCCAGGCCATCGACGAGATCCTGACCGTCGATCAGGACTACGCCCGCCAGGATCGCTACTACCGCAAGATGCTGGTGCGGGCCCGCCAGCACCACCTCGACGACGCCCTGGTGGTGTCCCTCGCGCGCAACCTGGGCGAGATCAACCGCAGCCGGCTGCACAACTACGCCGAGGCCATCAAGGCCTACCAGATCGTGGCCCACAAGCGGCCCGGCGACCGGGGCGTACACACCATCCTGGCCGAGCTGCACGCCCTCGAGGGCCAGCCCGGCGAGGCGGCGGCGCAGGCCTTCGAGCTGGTGACCCTCGATCCGGCGGATCCCAGCGGCTACCACGAGCTCGCGCGGCGCCGGCTCGACGCCGGGCAGCTCGACGGCGCCTGGTGCGCTTGCCAGGTGCTGGTGGTGCTGGGGCAGGCCACCGAGGACGAGCAGCGCTTCTACGAGGAGGGCCGCCGCCACAGCACGGCGCAGGCGCAGCGGCCGCTCGAGGGCGGCGACTGGGCGCTGCTGACCTGGGCGGGCAAGCCGCAGGCCATCGACCGGGTGCTGCTGGCGACCCACGAGGTGGTGGGGCCGCTGATGGCCCACACGCCGAAGCAGCTGGGGCTCAACCCCCGCAAGGACCAGCTCAACCTGGAGGCGCCCAGCGATCTGGGCCAGATCCTCAAGTACACCCAGCAGATCACCGGCGTGACCGTGGCGTCGGCGTGGCTGTCGCCCACGGCCCGCGGGCTACAGGTGGGAGATCTGTGGCCGCCCGGGCTGCTGGTGGCCCCCGACATGGCCGGGGTGGGCTTCGCCGAGGCCGCCGCCCGGGCCGCCCGGGCCCTGTACCTGGGCAGCGTGCAGCACGCCGCGGCGGGCTCGGCGCCGGACGCCACCGTCGCGCACCAGCGGGTGCTGGGCATCGTCACCGCGGCGCTGGCGGCGGTGATGCCCGAGGCCGGCCTGGCGGCGGATCCCGCCCTGCTCGACGCCCTGCGCAGCCGCCTGACGGCGGGCCGCCTGGCGGATCTGCAGGGCGCGGCGCCGGCCATCCCGCAGCCGCTGGCGCAGGGGGTGGCCGCCTGGTGTGAGGCCGTGGAGCACACCGCCAGCCGGCTGGCGCTGCTGATCAGCTGCGATCTGGCGACGGTGGTGCGGCTGCTGCGCGACGAGCCCATGCCGCTGCTGCCCGACATGGCCGCCCGCCTGCGGGCGCTGCTGGTGTTCGCCGTCAGCGAGCCCTACCTGGCGCTGCGCCGCCGCCTGGGCGTCGGGGTGCCGGAGCGCAGCTGACCCAGGGGGCGTGAGATCCCGGGGGCGGG
Organism: bacterium; assembly: GCA_030424955.1. Classification (GTDB taxonomy): domain Bacteria; phylum Myxococcota_A; class Bradymonadia; order UBA7976; family UBA1532; genus JACKDL01. The sequence goes on from JAUHVS010000065.1 coordinate 4,188, forward strand.
CCGTCTGGTGGCCGTCACCGAGGAGGTCCCATGTCCACCGCGCGCCCGCCCGTCCCCCGATCCCCCCTGTCCCGAACCCTGATCCTGGCCGCTGCCTGTGCCTTGGCGCTGGGGGCCGTCGGCTGTACCGCCGACGACGCCTCGGATCCGGCGGCCGCGCGCGACGGCGGCGGCGCGGGCGGCCAGGGCGGCGCAGGGGGGGGCCAGGACCCCGGCGGGTGGGGCGCTGACAGCAGCCCGTGGGGCGGCGCCGCAGACGCGGGCGCGTGGGGTGGCGGCGCGGGCGGCGGCGGCGGGGGCTGGGCGGGCGAGCCCGGAGGCGCGGGCGGGGCCGGCGGGCAGGGCGGCGGCGGGGGCGATCCGGGCGCGGGGGCCCAGCCGTGGCAGACCGACCAGGACGGCCAGCGCTTCGCCCAGGTGGACGTGGGCGACGGCGAGACCCTCGAGCTGCGCCGCCTGCGCATCACCGTGCGCATCGAGGGCCTGCGGGCCCGCACCCTCATCGACCACGTCTACTACAACCCCTACGACCGCGCCCTCGAGGGCACCTTCCGCTACACCCTGCCCAGCGAGGCGGCGGTGTCGTGGTACGGGCTGTTCCTGGGCCACGGCGGCGACGTCGTGCCCGACTTCTTCGGCCCCGCGGACGGCCTGGCCGAGGTGCCCCCCGCGCAGCTCGTTCAGTTGACGCCCGAGACCATCGCCGAGTCGGCCGATCCCGACGTGTGGGGTGAGCTGCGGGTGGGCCGGGTGGTGCCCGCCGAGGCGGGCCGCGCGGCCTACGAGGACATCACGCGGCGGCCGGTGGATCCGGCGCTGGTGGAGGCCGTGGCCCCCAACACCTTCCAGGCGCGGGTGTTCCCCATCCAGGCCCGCGGCCACAACCGGGTGCTGCTGGCGTACGAGCAGACCCTGCCCCGCGTCGGCGACGCCCTGCGCTACGCGCTGGCCCTGCCCGAGGGGCCCATCGAGCAGTTCGAGCTCATCGTGGACGGCGAGCGGCTGACGGATCTGAGCGAGGACGACGCCGTCGAGCCCATCGGGCCGGCCGAGGCGCCCACGGGCTTCGCGGTGCAGCACCTGGCGTTCATGCCCGGCGGCCGCTACGCCTTCAGCCAGGCGGCCGAGGCCGACAGCGACCTGGACGTGCTCACCGGGCGGGACGCCGAGCGCGGCGATCGCTATGCGGTGGTGCGCCTCACCGCGCCGGCCGATGACGCCCCGGCGGCCGGGGGGCGGCGGCGCGGCATCGTGGTGCTCGACACCTCGTGGTCGGCGACGCCGGGCCGCTTCGCCGTCGACGTCGCGCTGATGGACGCCATCCTGGCCAACACCGCCGGCCTCGATGAGTTCGCCGTGCTGACCTTCGACGCCGGCGCCCGCTGGCTGACGGACGGCTGGCGGCCCAACACCCCCGAGGCCCGGGCGACGCTGCGGGGTGTGCTGGACGCCGTGCTGCTGGAGGGCGCCACCGACTTCGGCGCCGCCCTGACGGCGCTGCGCAAGGCCGACTTCGTGGGCGCTGATCCCGTGGACGTCTTCGTGCTGACCGACGGCGCCATCACCTGGGGCGACGGCGACGTGGAGCGCCTGGTGCAGACCTTCGAGCAGCAGTCGGGCGTGGACGCGCGGTTCTTCGCTTACCGCACGGGCCTGGGGGCCGAGAACGCCGCGCTCTTTGCGGCGCTGACCCGCCGCGGCGCGACCTTCAACTGCCTCACGGCCGACAGCGTGCCGGCCTGTAGCACCGCGCACACCGCCACCGGGCTGGTGCTCGATGAGATCAGCCTGGTGGGCCAGGGGCCCGGCGGCGCCGAGGTGTCGGATCTGATCGTCGCGGGCGGCCAGGCCACCCTGTTCCCCGGCGCGCAGCTCACGGTGGCGGCCAAGGTGGCCACCGAGGGGGACGCCGAGCTGGTGCTGCAGGGCCGCCGGGGCGAGGCCCCTGTCACCCTGCGCTGGCCCGTGCGCCTCGAGGGCGACGGCGCGCTCGCCCCGCGGGCGTGGGCCGAGATCGCCGTGGCCCGGCTGCTGGCGGCGAACGATCCGCGGCTGGACGCCCTGGCGACCACCCTGTCGCAGCACTTCCGGGTGGTGTCGCGGGTGACCTCGCTGCTGGTGCTGGAGGCCGACGCCGACTACGCCACCTACGACCTGGACGCCGCCGAGGCTGAGCTGCCCGAGGGCGTCGGCGCCGCCGTGGACGCCGCCCTGGCGCTCATCGGCGCCGAGCGCGACGCCTTCGAGGCCATCGAGGCGGCGCTGAGCCTGGGTGGGCAGGCCGCCGCCCTCGACGGGCTCGTGGGCGGTGAGGTGTTCGCGCGGCTGGCGGATCTGGCGGGCAGCGACGCGGCGCGGCACCTGCCCGTGGTGAGCCTGCCCGTGCCCCTGGTGCTGCGCGACGCCGTGGGCGACGCCTACCTGGCCGCGCTGGCTGAGCTTCAGCCCGACGCGCAGGCGCTGATCACCGAGGCGACCCTGCGCCGCGACAGCGGGGATCCCGGCGCGGCGCTGCGGGCCATCTCGACGGTCATCGAGGCCCTGCCGGGGGACAGCGAGGCCATCCGGCTGGTGGCCTACCGCCTGGTGTCGTGGGGCCTGCGGGCGCCCGCCGCCCACCTGCTGTTCGAGGTGCTGCGCCGCCGGCCCTACGAGCCCCAGGCCTACCGGGATCTGGCCGACGTGCTGACCGAGACCCGGCCGGCCCTGGCGGCGGCGCTCTACGAGGTGGTGCTGGCCGGCGACTGGGACCCGCGCTTCCTGCGGGTGCAGACCCTGGTGGCCGAGGAGTACGCGCTGTTCATCGCCCAGCAGCTCCAGGCCCACCCGGGCGATCCCCTGTCGGAGTGGCTGCTGGGCCGGGGCGCGGCCCTCGACCTGCCCGACATCACGGCGGATCTGCGGGTGACCATCACCTGGAACACCGACAACACCGACATCGATCTGTGGGTCACCGATCCGTCGGGCGATAAGTGCTTCTACAGCAACCCCAACGCCGCCAACGGCGGGGAGCTGCTCGACGACGTGACGGGGGGCTTCGGGCCGGAGCGCTACCGCGACACGCACGCCGAGCCGGGGCGCTACCGCGTCGAGGTGCACTACTACGGCAACAACGGCAACCGGCTGTCGGCGCAGACCCAGGTGCGGGCGACGGTGGTGCGCTTCGGCGGCACCCCGCTGGCCACGGTGCAGCGCGACGACTTCGTGCTCACCGAGCCGGGCGAGGTGCGCACCGTCGCCGACGTGTTCTTCGAGTAGCCGGCCTCAGTCCTTCGCGGGCGCGGCCGGCTCGGGGGCGGCGTCCAGGGTCAGCACCGTGACTTGGTGGGCCTTGGGGTACATGCCCACCGCCAGCCGGCGGCCGTCGGCGCTGAACCGCGCCTGGGCGTACTCCCAGGGGGCCTCGCCGGTGATCGCCGCCAGCGGCTGCCGGGCGTCGGTGGCCACCTGCACCAGCATCGGCGCGAGGCCCAGCCGGAACACGAACAGCCAGGCCCCGTCGGCGCTGATGTCGAGGGCGGAGGGCACCGTGGGCGACCAGCCGGCGCCGGTGGTGTCGAACACCAGCCGCTGCGCGTGGCCGCCCGCGATGGGCACCAGCTCGATGACGCACTGGTTGGCCTTGCAGTACTCCCGCAGCAGGGTGGTGTCGTTGACGGTGAAGGCCTGCACCAGCGCGCCATCGGCCGTGGCGTGGGCCGTGGGCACCTGGTGCGTGGTCGAGGGCCCCTCGCGCAGATCCCGCACGTCCACCACGTGCAGCCCGCCGCGCTGCTGCACCGTCAGCCAGGGGCCGCGCACCCGCATCCCGCGGCGGTCCATGCGGCCGGGGGTGCCCAGGCTCGCGCGCACCTTGCCGGTCTTGGGGTCGTGCCAGCGCACCTCGTCGCTGAAGACGTCGGCGATGTAGTACGCGCAGTCCGGCGACACGCCGCTCATCCAGCCGTTCCCGTGGTCGAAGCGGCTCGTGCGCCGCCAGCGGGTGCCCTTGGGCCCGAACATGAAGGCCTTGCCGCCGTAGGTCCGCGCCGCGAAGCGGCCGTCCGAGCAGGCGTGCACGGCCTCGACGTTCTTGCCCAGATCCTTCGAGCGCCAGCGCTGCTTGCCGGAGGCCACGTCGATGACCCGCACCCGGTCGTCGTTGCCGCCCACCACCAGGGTGGTGCCGGCGGCGTCCAGGAAGGCGACCGAGTCGGCCATGCCGTCGGTCATCTGCCCCGCCGCGTTGCGGGACTTGAGGGGGTGGGCGTTGAGGGTGGTGAGCGCCCGCCAGCCGAGCGAGGGCGCGGCGATCGGCTGGGCCGCCGCGGCCTGGGCCTTGACGGGCGCCTTGGCCTGCGGCTGCACGCCGGGGCGGGGCAGGGCGAAGGCCGCCACCCGGCCCTCGTAGGTGGCCACGTAGGCCCGCGTGGCGTCGGCGGCCAGGGCGCGCGGGGCCTTCTTCAGCGGCATCCTGGCCAGCACCGTGCCGGTCTTGGGGTCGAGCAGCCGGGCGACGTCCTTGGCGCCGGTGGTGCCGAAGGCCACCAACAGCTGCTCGCCGGCGGCCACGGGCGACATGCGCGCCGTCATGGGGGCGGTGTGCCACAGGGGCTCCCCGGCGGGGGTCTGCGCGAACAGCCAGCTGTCGGGCTTCGGGTTGAGGTTGTGCGCCTCGGCGTGGGCGGTGGCGATGAGCACCCGCCCGTCCGACAGCAGCCCGCCCACCACCGGGTACAGCGGCAGGCCAGCGGCGGTGACGGTGTCGCACCGCCGGGTCTGGGCGTCGTCGAGGGTGGTGGTGCACACGAAGCTGCCCGTGAAGCCCGCCTCGAAGTGGTGGGTGAGCACCACGCCGTCGCTCGCGCTCAGCAGGCCCACGTAGGGCAGGGGGTGGCCGTTGATGGGACGCACGGCGCCGTCGGCACAGGCGAGGGCCTGCAGGCCGTCGGTGAGCTGACCCATGCCCGCCGACCGGGTGGTGAACACGTGGCCGGCCCCCGCGCCCGCGAGGTGGCCAAACACGGGGCTGCGCCACAGGGGCTCGCCGGTGGCCGGGGCGAAGGCGCTCGCCACCAGGGTGCCGCCGTCGCGGTGGGTCACCACCACGGCGGCGTGATCCGTGCAGCCCACGAGGCTCGCGGCCGGGCTGGGCAGCGCCCGGGTCCAGCGCACCTCGCCGGTCTTGACGGCGTAGGCCTCGATCCGCGCGGCGCCGGGCCAGCGGGCCACCACCAGATCGCCCTCGACGGCCACCTGCACGGCGTCCACGGGGGAGTCGGTGGGGGACGGCTTGGTCCACAGCGTGCGCCCGGTGTCGGGGGCCAGCGCGGTGAGGGCGCCCTCCCAGCTCACCACCAACAGGGCGCCGTCGGCGGGGTGCAGGGCCTGGGCGCCGCCCTCGCCGCTGGCCATGACCGACCAGGCGCTGGGCAGGACGGGCTCGGCCTGCGCGGGGGCCAGGGCGGCCAGCAGGCCGACGGCGCCCGCCAGCGAGGCGAAGAGGCGGTGGGGTGCGTGCATGGGTCCTCCAGTGAAAGGCGGGCAGGGTAGTCGGCCGGGCGCCGGGGGCGAACCCCCTTGTCTCGGCCTGCGTTGCGGGGGACGGGCCCTGACCCGGGTCATGCACCGGCCGGGGCCCTCGCCTTTTCCCGGGGCAGGCGGCCCGGGCGCGCCGCGCAAGCGGCTGGGCCCCGGGGGCGGCCGGCCCGTACACTCTGCGCCATGTGGGGGACCGCCATGTGGGTGACCGCGCTCCAGGCCCTGGTCGGCGGGGCGCTGGTGCTGTTCGGCGTCAGCCGGCTGGGCCGCGGCCGCGCGGTGTGGGCCGGGGCGCTGGCGGCTGGCGTGGGCTTCGGCGCGTGGCTGGCCCTGGCGCCGCCCCCAGTGGCCCCCGTGCCCGATCTGCCCGGCGCCAGCCCGCAGGCGGCCTTCGTGACCTCGGCGGCCTGCCGGGCCTGCCACCCGGCCGAGTACGCGTCGTGGCGGGCCACCTTCCACCGCACCATGACCCAGCCCGCCACCCCCGCCACCGTGCTGGGCGACTTCGACGGCGTCGAGCTGCAGGATCGCGGCGCGCACATGCGCCTGGAGCGCCGCCCCGCCGACGGCAGCTTCTGGGCGCACCTGCTCACCCCCGGCGGGGGGATCGATCGCAGCCGGCGGGTGGTGATGACCACCGGCGCCCACCACTTCCAGAACTACTGGCTGGCCGAGGATGACGGCTGGTACGTGCAGCTGCCCTTCCTGTGGCGGGTGGACAGCGGCCGCTGGCTGCCCGTGCAAGACAGCTTCCTGCACCCCGACCAGCCCACGCCCCAGGGCCCCGGGCTGTGGAACGGCAACTGCAGCTACTGCCACAGCGTGGGCAGCGCGGCGGGCCTCGACCGCGGCACCGCCAACACCCGCGCCGCCGAGCTGGGCATCAGCTGCGAGGCCTGCCACGGCCCCGGCGAGGCCCACGTGGCGCGCTACCGCTCGCCGCTGGCCCGCTACCTGGGCGGCGACGATCCGGCGGACCCCGTGGTGGCGCCCAGCCGGCTCGACCACCGCCGCGAGGTGGCCGTGTGCGGCCAGTGCCACGGCATCTTCATGCGCACGAACCTGGCGCAGATGAACACCCAGGCCGACCACTTCCGCCCGGGCGACCCCCTCGGCGACACCCGCCAGCTGTTCCTGCCGGCGCCCAACCCGACGGGGCAGGGGGATCTGCTCATCCCCCCCGCCGAGGGCCCGGTGACCGCCACCTTGGCGGGGGGCGGGCGCACCGCCGAGGTGACCGTGCTGGGCTTCGACCGGCAGGGCGTCTACCTGCGCCCCGCCGGGCCCGCGCCCCAGGGCGGCGTCGAGCTGGTGCTGTCGGGGGTGGGCGAGCCCCCCGGGCCGCCGCTGCGCCTGCGCGGCCTGCTGGCCACCCTGCCCGGTGGCCTGCTGCGCTTGCCCGTGAACTCGGGCTGGGGCCAGGACGCCGGCGAGCAGGTGGCCCGGCGGCTGGGCTGGCGCGGGCAGGTGCCCGTGTGGTTCGACATGTCGGCCTTCTGGCCCGACGGCACCGTGCGCAGCACCGGCCGCGAGACCAACGCGCTGGCGCGCACCGGCTGCTACACCCGCGGCGAGATGGGCTGCGGCAGCTGCCACAGCATGCACGCCGGCGAGGCGCCCGATGACATGCTCGCGCCGGGCATGCGGGGCGATCAGGCCTGCCTGCAGTGCCACCAGGCCGACGTGCCCGATGTCGCCGCGCACAGCCACCACCCCGCCGACAGCGACGGGGCCCGCTGCCAGAACTGCCACATGCCCCACACCACCTTCGGCCTGCTGGGCGCCATCCGCAGCCACCGGGTGGACTCGCCCGACGCCACCCGCAGCTGGCGCACCGGGCGCCCCGACGCCTGCGCGCTGTGCCACACCGACCGGCCGCTGGGCTGGGTGGGCGCGCACCTCACGCAGTGGTACGGGCAGCCGCCGCTCCGCCCGCTGCCCCCGCCCTGGGACACCACGGCCGCCGCGGCGTTGTGGGCGCTGACGGGCGACGGCGCCCAGCGCGGGGTGGCGGCGTGGGCCCTGGGCTGGGGCCCCGCGCAGGCGGCCAGCGGGCGCACCTGGACCGCCCCGATCCTGGCGGCCCTGCTCGACGACGACTACGCCGCTGTGCGCAGCGTGGCCGGGCGGGCCCTGGCCCCGCTGCTGCCCGCCGGCTGGGCCTACGACTTCGTGGCCCCCCCGGCGGACCGGCAGGCCGCCGCCGCCGCGGCCCGCGCCGCCCTCCCTGCGGCGGATCGCGCCGGCCCGGCCGTGCTGCACGACGCGGCGGGCCGGCCCCTCACCGCCGCGGTGGAGCGCCTGCGCGCCGCGCGCGACCGCCGCCCCGTCCACATCGCGGAGTAGCCCATGTCTGCGCCCCCCACCGACGCCGCCCCCGCCCACGCCACGCTGCGCGCCCACCACCTCGCGTGGGGCTGGGTGAGCCTGACGGTGTGGCTGCTCTTTGGCCTCGCGCTCGAGGCCCTGCACGGCTTCAAGGTGGGCTGGTACCTGGACGTGGGGGCCGAGCCGCGGCGGCTGATGTTCCAGCTCGCCCACGCCCACGGGGCGCTGCTGGGCGGGGTGCAGATCGCCTTCGCGGTGACGGCCGAACACCTCGCGTGGGGCCCGGCACAGGCGGCGCGGGCGGGGCGGCGCCTCACGGCGGCGGCGGTGCTGCTGCCAGGGGGCTTCCTGCTCGGGGGCCTGTGGCTGCGCGGCGGCGATCCCGGCTGGGGCGTGCTGCCCGCGCCCGTCGGGGGCCTGCTGCTGTGCTGGGCGGTGGGGGCGACGGCCCGCGCGGCGTGGCGGCGGGCCCAGGGCTGAGCGCCCCGCAGGGCGCGGGCCTCAGCGCCGCCAGAAGGACGGGTGGAACAGCACCAGGATCGTATAGATCTCGAGCCGCCCCATGATCATCAGCACCGCGCTGACCCACTTCCCCAGCACCGTCAGCACGGCGTAGTTGTCGTAGGGCCCCACCTCGCCCAGCCCCGGGCCCACGTTGCCCAGGCTCGACGCCGCGCAGGTGAAGGCGGTGAGGGCGTCGTGGCCCTCCAGGGTGAAGTAGCCGGTGCCCAGCATCACCAGCGCCAGGTAGGCGCCGATGAAGGCGGCCACCGCCCGCAGCACGTCGGGGGTCACCGGGTTGCCGCCCAGGCGCACAGGGCGCACGGCCCGCGGGTGGCTGAGCAAGAACAGCTCCCGCACCCACAGCTTCACCATGATGATGTGGCGCACGATCTTGATGCCGCCGCCGGTGGAGCCGGCCATGCCGCCGCTGAACAGCAGCACCACCACCAGCAGCAGGGCGACGGGCGCGTAGGTCCACTGCTCGAAGTCGAAGCTCGCGTAGCCCGTGGTGGTGACCAGCGACAGCACCTGGAAGGCCGCGATGCGCACGGTCTCGAAGAACTCGAAGCCCTGGTCCGCGAACATGAGCGATCCGGTGATGGCGACGGTGGCGAGCACCACCACCCCGGAGTAGATGCGGAACTCCGGGTCGCGGAAGAAGGGCCTGAGGTTGCCGTGGCGCGCGGCCCAGTGGAGCGTGAAGTTCACGCCGGCCAGGAACATGAACACGATCAGCACCCACTCGATGTAGCCGCTGTGGAAGCCGGCGACGCTGGCGGCGCGGGTGCTGAAGCCGCCGGTGGCCATGGTGGCCATGGTGTGGCAGGCCGACTCGAAGGCGTCCATGCCGCCCAGCATGAGCAGCACGAAGAGCACGGCCGACAGCAGCAGGTACACCTCCCACAGCAGGCGGGCCGTCTCGGCCACCCGCGGGGCGAGCTTGTCGGTGGTGGGGCCCGGCACCTCGGCCTTGAACAGCTGCATGCCGCCCACGCCCAGCAGCGGCAGGATCGCCACGCCCAGCACGACGATGCCCATGCCGCCCAGGAAGTGGGTCATGGACCGCCACAGCAGGATGCCCCGGGGCAGCCCCGGGCGGCCGTCGGCGGTGAGGCCGTACTCGGTCCACAGCCCGTCGCTGATGATGCTGGCGCCGGTGGTGGTGAAGCCGCTGATGGACTCGAAGGCCCCGTTGGTGAAGCTGCAGAAGTCGACGCCGATGGGGGGCAGAGCGCCCGCCGGCAGCGCCGCGGCCACGCCGCAGATGTCGGCGGGCGAGAACAGCGCATAGAAGTAGTAGGGCAGGGCGCCCACGAGGCCGGCCACCAGCCAGCCCACGCCCACGATCAAGAAGCCCTCGCGGTGGCCCACCGAGTTGCGCTGGGCGGCGCTGCGGGTGAGCAGGAACAGCACCAGGCCGACGCTCACCGACACGCCCACCGCGGCGATGTGCCCGGGGGCGTCGGGGGCCTGGTCGTAGAGCGCGAGCAGGGCGCTCGGCACCATCGCCACCGCCAGGATCAGCATCAGGGCGCCCGTGAGGTGGCCCAGCAGGGCCACCCGCAGCATCCAGCTCAGGCGGCGCGCCATCAGCCCACCTCGCCGCGGCGCCGCAGCAGCCGCTCCACCTTGGGCACGGCCGAGCGCAGGGCGACGATGACCACGTGATCGCCCGGGCGGATCACCGTGTCGCCGCCGGGGATGAGCACCGTGTCATCGCGGATGACGCAGGCCACCAGCGCGTGCCGGGGCAGGCCCATGGCGTGCAGCGGCTGGTCGCAGGCGTCGCTGGTCATCTGGGCCTCGAACTCGATGGCCTCGGCGGCGTCCTCTTCGCCCAGGGAGCGCGCGGCGAGCACCCGCCCCTTGCGGATGAAGTGCAGGATGCTGCCCACGGCCAGCATGCGCGGGCTGATGCACACGTCGATGCCGATGCCCTTCATCACCGGCACGTAGTCCGCGCGGTTGGTGATGGCGATGACCCGGCCGGCGCCCATGCGGCGGGCGAGCAGGGCCGACATGACGTTGGCCTCCTCGTCCTTGCCGGCGGCCACGAAGGCCTGCATCTCGCCGACGTTCTCCTCTTCGAGCAGGTGCACGTCGGTGGGGTTGCCCTCGAGCACCACCGTGCGCGACAGCTCCTCGCCGATCCACCGCGCCAGGCGGTGGTCCTGCTCCAGCAGCTTGGGCTTGATGCCCCGGGCCTCGAGCTCGGCGGCCACGAAGCGGTTGATCTTCGAGCCGCCCGCCAGCAGCACCCGCGACACCGGGGTGACGGTGATGCCCACCGCCCGCAGCAGCCGCTCCTCCTCGCCGGCGGGGGTGACCAGGTACACCTCGTCGCCGGGCAGGATCACGTCGTCGCCCTGACCGCCGTAGAGCCGGTCGTCACCATGACCACCGTACAGGGTGTCGTTGTTCGCGCCGCCGCTGAGAACGTCGGCACCGAGGTTACCGTAGATAACGTCGGCCGCGGAACCGCCAGAGATCGTGTCGGTGCCCTGACCGCCATACAGCGTGTCGGTACCAGCGCCACCCAGGATCGTGTCACTCCCCTGGTTGCCGTAAACGATATCAGCGCCGTCGATTGCGCTGATCAGGTCTGCCCCATTCAGCGCAGAAATCACGTCGGCGCTGGCGGTGCCCGTGAGTGTCTCGCTGGAGGTCGTGCCAG
>JAUHVS010000847.1 GCA_030424955.1 bacterium
CGGTCGGTTCTATTGAGCCCCGACGCCCTGGCCCCCGGCCCCGATGAGACCCTCGACGTCCTGAGCCGCCGGCTGCGGCTGCTCCAGCGCAAGCGGGGGCACCGCGCGACGAGCGATGACGTGGTGCTGGCGGGGGTTGGGCTGGCGGCCCGCCCGGCGCCCCGCCGCGTGCTCGACCTGGGCTCCGGCAAGGGGACGGTCGCGTTGCTCATCGCCGACGTGTCGCCGGGCGCGACCGTGGTCGGGGTCGAGGCCTTCGAGGCCAGCCACCGGCTGGCGGTCCGCAACGCTGCGCTGAATGGGTTGGCCGACCGGTATCTCCCGCTGCTGGGGGATCTGCGGGACGCGAAGGTGCTCGACGGCGAGGCGCCCTTCGATCTCGTCTGTGGCGCCCCCCCTTTCATGCCACCGGGGACGGGCGTGCTCCCCCAGGACCCCCAGCGGGCGGCCGGCCGCTTCGAGCTCCGGGGGGGCGTGGCGGACTATGCCCGCACCGCCGCCCGACACCTGGCGCCCGGCGGCGCCCTGGTGCTGTTGATGGACGGACACGGCCGCGAACGACTCTTGGCGGCCTTCAACGGCGCCGGCCTGAGCTGCTCGGAGCTCCTGGCCGTGCGGCCCCGGCCGAGCAGGCCGCCGTCCTTCTGGGTCGGCACCGCGATCCGCGCTGATGTGCCCGACCGCCGCGACGCGGCCCTCGACATGCGGCCCGCCGAGGGCGAGCGCTGGACGCCGGCCTATGCCGCGCTCCGGGCGCGCCTCAACCTGCCCTGACCGCGACGCGCGCTGCAGCGCCGATGCTGACGGGCCCGCGACCGAAGGCGGCCCTGGCGCGTCCCTCCCCGCTGTGAACCCCCGAACGGCATGCGTCTTGCGTGTGCCCCGGCGACCGTGCTTGCCGCTCCCCACCACCCGCTTCGACTCACGTCCCGGAGGGATGATGTTCCGCCGAGCCCTCTCGCTCCTCGCGCTCACGCTTGCCCTGCCCGCCGTCGCGGGCGCGTCGCCGTACGACTGGCGTGCGTATCCTAACGGCGAGGCGCGCATCCAGATGGCCGTCAGCGACGCCTGGCTGCTCCTGGACCGCGGCCACCTGTCCACCGACGCCCTCGAGACCGTCATCCTGAAGACCGCGCCCGAGGCCGTCTTGGCCCGGGTCGAGCCCCTCCTGGGCGATCGGGTGGCGATCGAGGTGCGAGGGGCCGACGCTGCGCTGCTGCGCCGGCTCGGCGAGGCGCTCGTGCGTGCCGGCGTCGCGCGCCGCGTCTGGCCCGCGTGGCAGCGTGAGACCGGGGTCGGCTTCTTCGATGACGCGCTGGTGGTGGCCTTCGCCGGCGAGCCGGACCGCGCCCAGGTCGCGGCGGCGGGCGCCAAGCTGATCGGCCCCACCCGCCTGCCGGGGGTGTGGACCGCCCGCGCGCTGGACGGCGACGCGCTGGGCGCCGCCTGGGCCCTCAACGGGCAGCCGGGCGTGCGCTGGGTGGAGCCCGACCTCATCCGCCATGTGTCCCCCTACGATCTGCCGAACGATCCGCAGGTCGGCGAGCAGTGGCACCTCGCCACCGGCGCCGCCCCCGGCAGCATCGACGCCGAGACCGCCTGGGCCACCAGCACGGGCGATCGCCAGGTCGTGATGGGCATCTTCGACACCGGCTACGACATGGATCACCCGGATCTGGTCGACAACATCGTGGGCGGCTTCGATGCCGCTGGCGGCGACGATGACCCTGAGGCGCAGTGCGGGGACTCGCCCGACGGCGCAGGGGCCGCGCAGGGCTGCCCGGCGAACGCGCCCTACCGCGAGAGCCACGGCACGGCGGTGGCGGGCGTGGTGGCGGCCGTCGCCGGCAACGGCATCGGTGGCAGCGGCGTGTGCCCCACCTGCACCCTCTTCCCCGTGCGGCTGCTGGGCAGCAGCGGCTTGCGGAGCATCAGCAACGCCAACGCCTTCCAGCGCGCCGCCGACGAGGGCGTGTGGGCCATCAACAACTCGTGGGGCCCCAGCCTCACCCGGTTCTTCCCCCTCGCGCGATCCGAGCGCGAGGTGTTCGACCGCATCACCACCGAGGGCCGCGACGGCAAGGGCGTGGTGCTGGTGTTCGCGGCGGGCAACGACTACTTCACCCCGGCCACGGCCAACCCCTACGCCGCGCACCCCGGCGTGATCACCGTCTCGGCGAGCACCCGCATCGACGACTTCGCCTGCTACAGCAACTACGGGTCTGTCATCGCCATCGCCGGGCCGAGCCAAGGCTGCTTTGACGGCGAGTCCGGCATCGCCACCGCCGACTACGTGGGCAGCAATGGCTACGCCGCGGGCGACTTCACCACCA
>JAUHVS010000848.1 GCA_030424955.1 bacterium
CGGCGTTGATACACTTCTGCCGGTCTGCCTTCATGGCTTTCGCGGGGAGGGCGATGATGGGGAGGTTGGCAAAGATGTCCTGCTGACGGATGCGGCGCACGGCCTCGTACCCATCCATGACCGGCATCATCATGTCCATGAGCACCAGGTCGATGTCGGGCCGTTCCTTGAGCAAGGCGAGCGCCTTCTCGCCGTTCTCGGCCTTGAGGGGGTGGACCTTGTGCGCTGCAAGGATCTTGACCATGGCGAACATGGTGCGCATGTCGTCCTCGACCACGAGCACGCGCTTACCGGCGAGGATGTCGTTGGACTCATGGAGGTGGCGGATGATCTTCTTCTTGTCGTCGGGCAGGTCGCTGACCACCCGATGGAGGAAGAGGGCGACCTCGTCGAGAAGGCGGTCTTGGGAACGGACATCCTTGAGGATGATGGAGTCGGCGTAGTAGCGCAGGGCCATTTCCTCCTCCATCGTGAGGGCGCGGACCGTGTAGACGATGATGGGAGGCAGGGGGAGCTCCTCCGCGCTGGCGGCCTTGAGCAGCTCGAGGCCCTGCATGTCGGGGAGCCCGAGGTCGAGCACGACGAGCGCGAAGTTGGTGCTGCGCAGCGCCTCGAGGGCCTGCCGGCCGGTCTCGGCTTCCTGCACCTTCACGTTTCCGTTGCCGATGAGACGGACGGTTTCCTTCCGCATCAGGGGGTCGTCCTCGACGACGAGGACCCGCTTCTCGCTGGTGGCAGAGGCTCTCTCGAGGCGCTCGAGTACGGTGTCGATGTCTTCCTTCTGAAGCGGCTTGTTGACGTGACCGATGGCGCCGATGCGCATGCCCTCGGTGGACGGCTCCTCAACGGAAGCGATGTGCACCGGGATGTGACGGGTGTCGACGTTGTCCTTCAACGCGCTGAGCACGGCCCACCCGTCCATGTTGGGCAGCTGGATGTCCAGCACGATGCCGTCGGGCTGGAATTTCCGGGCGAGGATGAGGCCCTCCTCTCCGGTGAGCGCGGCGAGGACCTTGAAGCCGCGCTGATGCACCTGACCGCAGAGGATCTTCGAGAATCGAGGGTCGTCCTCGATGATGAGAATGACGCGGTCACTGCCGGTCAGTGTGTCGCGATCATCGTGGGTGACGCTCGTGGGGGACAGATCCGTCCGGGCATTCTCGGCCGCGATCGGCAGCACCGCCGAGACCTTCGGCGAGATGGGCTGCCTCACTCGCTGTGCGGGCTCGCCATCGGCGGCCTGCTTGGTGCGGGGGAGGTAGAGACTGAACGTCGAGCCGACACCAGGCTCGCTGGAGAGTTGAATCTCACCGCCGAGCAGGTCGGCGAGTTCGCGGCTGATGCTCAGGCCCAAGCCGGTGCCGCCGTATCGGCGACGGTCCCCGGAGTCGGCCTGCTGGAAAGCCTCGAAGATGACCCTCTGCTTGTCGGCGGGGATGCCGATCCCAGTGTCCTTGACGTGGATGCCGTACGCGTCGGAGGGGTGTAGCCCGCTGCGAGAGAGGTCCGTCGCAGGCGGTACAGGCGCGAAGGTGACCGTGACGCCGCCGACCTCGGTGAACTTCAAGGCGTTGCCCACGAGGTTCTTGATGATCTGCCGCAGGCGCGTGGGGTCGGTGACGACTTCGGCGGGCGCGCCCTCGGCGGCCCGAACGTCGAGGGTGAGGCTCTGGTTTCGGGCCATGTGATCGAATTGGGCGACGGTCGACTGGATGAGGCTGTCTGTCTCAACGTTGGTGAGCTTCAAGTCCATGCGGCCTGCCTCGATCTTGGAGAGATCGAGGATCTCGTTGATCAGGCTGAGCAGGTCGCTGCCGCTGTCGAAGATCACGTTGGCCGACTCCACCTGATCTTCGTTGAGGTTGCCTTCGCCATTCTCCTTGAGGGACCGGGCGAGCAGCAGCAGGCTGTTGAGCGGGGTGCGTAGCTCGTGGGACATGTTGGCGAGGAACTCAGACTTGTACTTGCTGGCCAGGGCAAGCTCCTCGGCCTGCACGGCGCTGTCGCGCCGCGCCCCTTCGGTCTCGTGTTTCTGTCGCTCGAGCAGAGCGTTCTTCTCGTGGAGCTCCTCGTTGGTGACCTCCAGTTCCTCTTGCTGCACGCGCAGACGCTCCTCGGAGTCCTTGATGCGCTGCATCTGCACTTCGAGCTCCGCGTTGGTACTCTGAAGAGCGGCCTGCTGGGCTTGCAGTTCTTCCTGGGCCTTTTCGAGGTTGCGGGCCTGCTCCTGGAGCTCGACGTTGCTAGCCAGCAGTTCCGCCTGTTGGGCGCGAAGCTGGCCGCGGTTGCGTGCCATCTCGAAGGCGGTGGCGATGGTGCCTGCAGCCTGGGC
>JAUHVS010000066.1 GCA_030424955.1 bacterium
GGCCCATCGATGGAGCGCGACCATGGCTGACTTCGATTTCACCCCCCTGCTGCCCCTGGGCGACGACGACACCGTCTACCGCAAGCTCACCAGCGACTACGTCTCGACCTTCGAGGCGGCGGGCCGCACCTTCCTGAAGGTCGAGCCCGAGGGCCTGACCCTGCTGACGCGCACGGCCATGGCCGACATCGCCCACCTGCTGCGCACCAGCCACCTGCAGCAGCTGCGCGACATCCTCGACGACGCCGAGGCCTCGCCCAACGACCACTTCGTGGCCCTCGAGCTGCTCAAGAACGCGAGCATCGCCGCCGGGCGCATCCTGCCGAGCTGCCAGGACACCGGCACGGCCATCGTGCTGGGCAAGAAGGGCCAGCAGGTCTTCACGGGGTTCGACGACGAGCGGGCCATCGCCGAGGGCGTGTTCCAGACCTACACCGAGAGCAACCTGCGCTACTCCCAGCTGGCGCCGCTGTCGATGTATGACGAGAAGAACACCCGCAACAACCTGCCCGCCCAGATCGAGCTCTTCGCCACCGAGGGCGACGCCTACAAGTTCCTGTTCATGGCCAAGGGCGGCGGCTCGGCCAACAAGAGCTACCTGTTCCAAGAGACGAAGGCCCTGCTCAACCCCGAGAGCATGATGGCGTTCCTCGAGGCCCAGGTGGCCAAGCTGGGCACGGCCGCCTGCCCGCCGTACCACCTGGCCATCGTCATCGGCGGCACCTCGGCGGAGTACAGCCTCAAGACCGCCAAGCTGGCGAGCGCGCGCTACCTCGACAGCCTGCCCACGGCCGGCACCGAGCTGGGCCACGGCTTCCGCGACCTCGAGCTCGAGGCGAAGGTCCTCGAGATGACCCAGACGCTGGGCATCGGCGCGCAGTTCGGGGGCAAGTACTTCTGCCACGACGTGCGGGTGATCCGCCTGCCCCGCCACGGCGCCTCGTGCCCCGTGGCCATCGCGGTGAGCTGCTCCGCCGACCGCCAGGCGAAGGCCAAGATCACCGCGGACGGCATCTTCCTGGAGCAGCTCGAGACCGATCCCGCGCACTTCCTGCCGGACGTCACCCCCACGGATCTCACCGATCACGTGGTGAACATCGACCTCAGCCAGCCCATGAGCGAGATCCGCGCGATCCTCTCGAAGCACCCCATCCGCACCCGGGTCAACCTGACCGGCACGGTGGTGGTGGCCCGCGACATCGCCCACGCCAAGCTCAAGGAGCGGCTGGACGCGGGCGACGGCCTGCCCCAGTACCTCAAGGACCACCCCGTGTACTACGCGGGCCCGGCCAAGACCCCCACGGGCTACGCCTCGGGCAGCTTCGGCCCCACCACCGCCTCGCGCATGGACCCCTATGTCGACCTGTTCCAGGCCAACGGCGGCAGCCTGGTGATGCTGGCCAAGGGCAACCGCAGCCAGCAGGTCACCGACGCCTGCGCCCGCCACGGCGGGTTCTACCTGGGCAGCATCGGTGGCCCCGCCGCGCGCCTCGCCAAGGACTGCATCCGCAAGGTCGAGGTGCTGGAGTACGAGGAGCTCGGCATGGAGGCCGTGTGGCGCATCGAGGTCGAGGACTTCCCCGCGTTCATCGTCGTCGATGACAAGGGCAACGACTTCTTTGCGCAGATCGCCGCCCGCCGCGCCGCCAACGCCCTGCCGGTGGTGGGCTGAGGGCCGACCGGGAGCCACCGCGATGGGATCGCCCGGCCACCCCGACCGCCCCCTGGCCCGCGCCCCGCTGAGCCCCCCTCGCCACCGCGGGGCGCCCGCGTGATCGGGCAGCTCATCGTCGGGCTGGGCATCTCGGGCGCCGTCGCCCTGGCCCGCCGGGCCCGCGCCCGCCGCGAGGCCGCCTGGCGGCGCATGATCGCCGATCTGGCCTACCGCCTGCGCGCCCCCCTCACCGAGGGCCCCAGTGGCCCGCAGCTCAGCTGGCAGGCGGGCCGCTGGCCGGCCCAGCTCAGCATGCTGCGCCTGGGCGACGCCGTGATCCCCGTCGTCACCCTGGGCCCCGATGACCGCCTGCGGCACCCCTTCACCCTCACGCTGCGGCGCGACCCCCGCGGTGAGGTGGACGCCGCCCCCCGCCCGCTGACGGGCGACCGGGACTTCGACCAGCTCGTGCACGCCGAGGGCGACGCCCTGGCCGCCCGCGCCGCCTGCGGCACCCAGACCCGCCGCGCCCTGCTGCGCATCTTCCAGCCCGCCACCGACGAGGACTTCCTCAACCTGCGCGAGGGCGCGCTGTCGGTCAGCCTCGTGGGGCCTGATCCCACCGACACCGAGGCGGTGGACCGTCGGCTGAGCCGCGTGCTGTTCCTCGCGCGGGCCCTCACCGTCGACGGGCGCAGCCTGCCGGACCGCCTGCTGACCCGGCTGGACGCCGAGCCGCGGGCGGACCAGCGCCGCCTGCTGCTGCAGGAGCTGCTGGCCGAGGCGCCCGCCGATCCCGACGTGCAGCGCGCGCTCCACACGGCCCTGGATGATCCGTCCCCCGCCGTGCGCCTCGACGCCATCCGCTGTCTGCAGACCGAGCCTGCATGGCACGCGGCCGCCGCCCTGGTGCGCGACCCCCTGATGAGCACCGGCCACCGCCGGGCCGCCCTCGCGCTGCTGGACCAGGGCCCCCAGGCCTTCGCGCGGCCCGCGTGGCACGCGGTGCTGTCCGAGCCCCCAGGGCCGCTGCACGCCGAGCTCATCGCGCGGGTCGAGGCCGCCGGCGACTGGACCGCCCGGCCCCGGCTGCGGGCCCTGCTGGGCCTGGCCAACGACAGCGTCGCGGTGGCGGCCTGCGGCGCCCTGCGCGCCTTGGGCCCGGGCGATCCCGCCGACGCGCTGGCCCTGGTGCAGCAGCTGGCCGATCCCAGCCCCGCGGTGCACCGCGCGGTGTGTCAGGCCCTGGTGACCCTGGGCGACCGGCGCAGCCTCGACGCCCTGCGCGCGCCCCCCGCCCACCGGGCCCACGCCGCCACCCAGCGGGCCGCCGCCCACGCCCTCGGCGCCCGCCTGGGCCTCGGCGGCCTGACCGTCACCACGGGCGCCCCGGCCGGCCGCCTGAGCGTGGTGGATCGAGAAGGCGGCCTGAGCCCCGTGAGCGCCCCCCCGCCCCCCGTCGACCCGCCCGACTGACCCCCCGCCGGCGCCCGTCGGCGCACCGTCACCCCGCACGCTCGGTTGATACCAGACGGTGACAGCCCCACCGGCGAGGGCCCGCCTGGCCCTTCCACAGCGGTCGGCACGGCCCTTGCTCATGCGGCGCGCGACCATCCGCCAGGAAGGGGACGAGACGATGTCCAAGAAGTGGGTCTATCTGTTCGAAGAGGGCGATCAGTCCATGCGTCAGCTGCTCGGAGGCAAGGGGGCCAACCTCGCCGAGATGAGCAAGATGGACCTCCCGGTACCAGCAGGCTTCACGATCACCACCGAGGCGTGCATCGAGTACACCCGGCTGGGCGGCAAGCTGCCCGAGGGCCTCATGGACCAGGTCCGTGAGGCCATGACCAAGGTCGAGGGGCAGATGAACCGCAGCTTCGGCGCGGTGGTCGATCCCTTGCTGGTCAGCGTGCGCTCCGGCGCGGCCGTGTCCATGCCCGGCATGATGGACACCATCTTGAACCTGGGCCTCAACCGGCAGACGCTGCTGGGCCTGGCCGACGCCACCAACAACCCGCGCTTCGCCTACGACGCCAACCGCCGCTTCATCATGATGTTCGGCGACGTGGTGCTCGACATCGCCAAGACCCGCTTCGAGAAGGTGCTCAGCGAGCACAAGAAGCGCCTGGGCGTGAAGCTCGACACCCAGGTGGGCTCGGCGGCCATGCAGGAGGTCTGCAACGACTACCTGGCGCTGGTGCTCAAGGAGACCGGCGCGGGCTTCCCCGGCGATCCCTGGAAGCAGCTCGAGATGGCCATCGAGGCCGTGTTCAAGAGCTGGAACAACGAGCGCGCCTTCACCTACCGCAAGCGCGAGCGCATCTCGGACGACCTGGGCACCGCCGTCAACGTGCAGGCCATGGTCTACGGCAACCTGGGCAACGACTCGGGCACCGGCGTCGCCTTCACCCGCGACCCCGCCACCGGCGAGCACAAGCTCTACGGTGAGTACCTGATGAACGCCCAGGGCGAGGACGTGGTCGCCGGCGTGCGCACCCCGCACCCCATCAGCGATCTGCGCGCCCAGAGCGCGGCCCTCTACGAGGAGTTCGACGCCATCGGGCGGGGCCTGGAGCGCCACTTCCGCGACATGATGGACCTGGAGTTCACCATCGAGCGCGGGCGCCTGTGGATCCTGCAGTGCCGCGTGGGCAAGCGCACGGGCGCCGCCGCGGTGCGCATGGCCGTCGAGATGGTCGACGAGGGCCTGATCGACCGCAACGAGGCCATCCGCCGGGTGCACCCGTCGCAGCTCGATCAGCTGCTCCACCCGCGCCTGGACCCCCAGGCCATGCACGACGAGGGCGTCCGCCCGCTCGTGACGGGCATCGCGGCCAGCCCGGGCGCCGCCGTGGGCAAGATCGTCTTCAGCGCCGACGACGCCGAGCGGCTGGGCAAGGCCGGCGAGCCGGTCATCCTGGTGCGCGAAGAGACCAGCCCCGACGACGTGCACGGCATGCTCGAGGCCAAGGGCATCCTCACCGCCCGCGGCGGCAAGACCAGCCACGCGGCCGTGGTGGCCCGCGGCTTCGGCATCCCGTGCGTGGCGGGCTGCGAGTCCCTCGAGATCGACGAGGAGGCCCAGGAGATCCACGCCCGCGGCGAGACCTTCAAGGCCGGCGACTGGATGACCCTGGACGGCAGCGACGGCCGCATCTACGGCGGCCAGATCCCGCTGATCCCGCCCGAGGTCACCGGCTGGTTCGGCCGGCTGATGGGCTGGTGCGACGAGGTCCGTGAGCTCGAGGTGCGCACCAACGCCGACAACGCCCGCGACGCCCGCCAGGCCGTGGAGTTCGGCGCGCAGGGCATCGGCCTGTGCCGCACCGAGCACATGTTCTTCGAGACCGATCGCCTGCCCATCGTGCGCGAGATGATCCTCGCCGAGGCCGAGGACAAGCGGCTGGCCGCGCTCAACAAGCTGCAGAGCGTGCAGCAGGACGACTTCGAGGAGCTCTTCGAGGTGCTCGAGGGCCGCCCGGTCACCATCCGGCTGCTCGATCCGCCCCTGCACGAGTTCCTGCCCAGCTACCCTGAGCTGCTGCAGCAGGTCACCGAGCTCAAGCTGGCCAACAACGTGCTGCAGGGCCGCGCCCTGGGCGCCGTGCTGGCCGAGCGCGAGAAGCTGCTGCACGCCGTCGAGTCCATGCGCGAGTCCAACCCCATGCTCGGCCTGCGCGGCGTGCGGCTGTCGCTCATGTTCCCGGGCATCGTCGAGATGCAGACCCGCGCCATCTACCGCGCGGCCTGCAAGGTGGCCCGCCGCGGCGTGCCGGTGAACCCCGAGGTCATGGTGCCGCTGGTGGGCCACGTCAACGAGCTCAAGATCATCCGCGCGCGGGTCATCGAGATCGCCGAGGAGGCCATCGGCGAGCAGCGCTGCGACATCGCCATCCGCGTGGGCACCATGATCGAGGTCCCGCGGGCGGCGCTGACCGCCCACGAGATCGCCCAGGAGGCCGACTTCTTCAGCTTCGGCACCAACGACCTGACGCAGATGACCTTCGGCGTCAGCCGGGACGACGCCGAGGGCGCCTTCCTGCAGGCCTACGTCGAGCGCAAGATCCTGCCGGCCAACCCGTTCGAGTCCATCGACATCGCCGGCATCGGTCGGCTGATGCGCTTCGCCGTCACCGAGGGCCGCCAGGCCCGCCCGGGGCTGAAGTGTGGCATCTGTGGGGAGCACGGCGGCGAGCCCGCCAGCATCGCGTTCTGCCACGAGCTGGGCTTGAACTACGTGTCCTGCAGCCCCTTCCGGGTGCCGGTGGCCCGCCTCGCGGCGGCGCAGGCGGCCCTGGACGGCCCCCGCGGCGGCGCCTCGGCTGCGGCGCTCCCGAAGCCGGAGCCCCAGGCCAAGCCCGCGCGCAGCCGGGCCAAGAAGGCCAGCTGAGCCGACCCGCGCCGGGCGCGCCTCGCGGGGCGCGCCCGCCCCTGTCCGCTGGGCCGCCCGGCCCGAGCGGCCGCGGCGCGCAGGCGGCGAGCCGCCCAGCCGGCTGATCCTCAGAACACGTTGTAGCTGAAGCGCACCTGCACATCGTGCTCGGTGCGCGCCTCGTCCCCGAGCCCCAGGTTGGGGTCGCGCACGACGTTGAAGCGGTAGTTGATCGACATGAAGGACGCGAGCCGCAGGGACACCTGGTTGCGCCAGGTGTAGATGGCGTCGTCGTTGGTCACCGGGATCAGGCCGTCGAACTCGGTGGTGGCGATGAGCCGCCACATGCGCACCAGCCCCACCACCGTGCCCTCGAAGCCGAAGGACTCGTTGCCCTGCACCGGCGTCAGCACGTCGGGATCGTCGGCGGTCCCGGAGCGCACCGTCAGCACCTTGAGGTCGCCCGCCAGCGTCTGCCGCCCGCCCACGCCCGCGCGCACGTCGAGCTCCACGGGCCGGGTGCGCAAGATGCGGAAGTTGCCCCCCGCCCCCTGGAACAAGGTCAGCGGCTCAAAGGACTGGCCCAGCACCACGCTGTTGGTGGCCTGCTGGCCGGGCTGCACGGCGCCGCCCTCGTCGATGACGAAGCGCGGATCTTCGTCGAACCACTGCTTGCGCTCCAGCACCTGGCTCTCGAGGCCCAGCCGGCCGTAGGGCCCGAACCAGGGCATCAGCTGGTAGACGTAGATGGTGTTCGCGAAGAGCCGGTCGGTCTGGGTGCGGAACTGGCGGTCCTGCTCGTCGGCGGCCACGGGGCTCAGCAGCCCCACCTCCAGGTCGAGCCGCGACGACCACAGGTGGGTGCCGTCGTTGTAGATGGCCGTGCCGTCCAAGAACGCGTCGAGCTGGAGCTGCACGCCGTCCTGGGTGCCGAAGCGGTTGGAGCGGTTCCACGAGAAGTCGCCGCCGACCACCGCGCGCAGCTGCCAGTTGTTGTCTTGCACCTCGCCGGCCTTGCCCACCACCGAGCCCGTCACCTCGCCCGCGCCCCGCCAGTCGCCGGTCAGCTCGTCCTGCACCACCGTGAAGGTGGTCATCTCGCCCGCCTTGAGGCGCACGGTCGCGAAGTCGGTGCGGTCGCGGTAGGTGCCGCCCGAGCGGATGATCTTGTAGAGCCCCGGCTTGAGCACCCACACGCGGGTCTGCTCGCCGAGCAGCGCGTCGGCGCCGAAGCCCACGCCGAAGTCCTCGCGGGTCTCGGCGCTGATGAGCTCGTAGGTGCCGCGGAAGGGCACGAACTGCGGGTTGACCACCCGCACGTCGAGGCCCGCCCAGCTGCCCTCCGAGATCAGGGTGACCTTGTTGGCCTCGACCTTCACCGCGCGCACCCGCTGCTGGCTGGGCGCCCCGGAGCCGAAGCGCACGCGGTACTCGCCCGGCTTGACCACGATGCGCTCCCCGCTGCGGCCCTCGGCCACCGTCTCGTTCTTGGCGTCGATGACCAGCACCAGCGGCTCGCGGATGCCCGTCGACAGCGTCGGCAGGAAGATCGCCCCGTGATCCATCGGCATGGGCGTGTCGTCGAGCTGCAGCTGCGGGTGGATGGCGAAGGGGCTGGGCAGGATCATGCCGTCGTCGCCGTCCACCGGCCCGCCGTCCACCGCGGCGCGGTCCGCGGGCTCGCTGGCCGCCGCGGGGTTGGGCGGGGGCGTGGCGGGCACCTCCGGCGCCACCGTCGGCGCGTCCCCCTGGGCCAGGCGCATGTGCAGCCGGCTGATGGCCTCCTGGGTCTGCACGGCGAACAGCGCCGACAGGGCGCGCACCGTGCCGCGCACGTTCTCGCCGCTGACCTCGCGGCGCTCGTCGAAGGCCCAGGTCCACACCAGGCGGTCGTCCTTGAAGCGGGTCAGCCGGTAGGTCATCGACAGCCGCGCGTAGCGCTCGGTCCCGCTCTCGAGCTGCTCGATGGCCTCCACCTCGGCGCTCAGCGTGTAGTCCGGCGGCGTCATGTCGATGCTGTCGGTCACCCGCCGCACGATCCCGCTCGACCGCAGGTGGTCGCGCAGCAGGGCGCTCAGCATCTTCTCGGGCCGCTCGCTCCAGCGCCGCGCCTTGTAGAAGCGGATCTCGTGCACGTCGGGCCGGAACACCAGCTCGCTGCCGCGGTACGTGTCGCGCACGTCCACGTCCTTGATGCGCAGGGTGATGTCGAGGGGCTCGGCGGCGAGGGGCGCCGGCGTGGGGTAGGTCAGCGTGTAGTAGTGGCGCGCCACGGAGCGCCCGCAGCTGGCCAGCACCACCAGCCCCACCAGGGCCAGCAGCCCACGGGCCACCGCCCGCGCAGCCGTCATCGGGTGCCTACTCATTCTCGCCCTCCCCCAGCAGCAACAGCGAGGGGTCGTCGCGGATCTTCTCCGAGAAGATCGCCATGTTCTCGCTCGCCTCCTTCAGGTAGCCCACCGCGTCCACCACCCGCTCGCGGGTCTGGCGGAGCAGCAGCAGCGCCTGCTTCTGCATCTCGTTGAGGCCCGACACCAGCGCCCCGACCCCCTCGGGCCCCAGGGTCTTCTCGCCCGTCGTCGCCAGCGCGGTGGTGGCGGCCAGCGTCTCGTCCAGCTTCGCCCGGGTGGTGCGCAGCTCGCCGATGAGGGCGTTGGTGCGGTCGAAGGTGGTGTTCAGCCGCGGCCGCGCGTCGCTCAAGATGCGATCGACGCGGCCCAGCGTGCCGTTGAGCTGGGTGGTGAGCGCCTCGATCTGCTCGGCCGTGCCCCCCACCCGCTGCACCAGCACCCGCACGCCCTCGCGGTTCTCGGTCACCGCCCCCTCGAGCTGGGCCAGCGTGCGCTCCGTGCGCTCCAGGATGCTGCGGATCTGGGCCCGGTTGTCGGGGCCCGTCAGCGCGTTCACGTTGTCGAGGGTCTCTTGCACCTTGCGCGCGATGTCGCCCGCCTGCCCGCTGAGATCATCGATGAGGCTCGTGCCCTCGGGGATCACCTCCCCCGGCTCGCGCAGCCGCGCGCCCTTCGAGCCGCGGGTCAGCTCGATGTACTTCAGCCCGGTGATGCCCATCGAGCCCAGGTTGGCCTTGGAGTCCTCGGCCACCGGCGTGCCCTCGTTGAGGGTCAGCTCCACCACGATGATGCCCACGTCGTCGCGGGCCACGCCCACGCGCTCCACGCGGCCCACCCGCAGGCCCGAGTACTTCACCGGGCTGCCGACCTCGAGGCCCGACAGGCTCACGTTCATCTGGCTGAAGCGCACGCTGTAGGCCTCGCGCTTCTCGCCGAGCTTCAGCCCGGCCAGGATCGCCAGCCCGCCCAGGAACACGCCCAGGCCCAGCAGCACGAACACGCCCAGCCGGAACTTCTGACTGCGGGATATGCCCATCAGCCCCTCCCCGTCAGGATCTCGAGGGCAGACCGGCTGCCCCGCATCTCGCCGGCCGCCACCCGGCCAAAGAACGCGCGAATCTCGGGATGGTCCACCTGCTTGACCTCGTCCAGCGGGCCGTCCGCCACCGGCAGCCCTTGCACCAGCATGATGGCGCTGTCGGCGATGCGCTCGATGCTCATCAGCTCGTGGGTCACCACCACCACCGCCATGCCGAAGCGATCCCGCAGGCGCATCAGCAGCTCATCCAGCTCGGCGCTGGTGAGGGGGTCGAGCCCCGCCCCCGGCTCGTCGCAGAAGAGCACCTCGGGATCCATCACCATCGCGCGGGCGAGGGCGGCGCGCTTGCGCATGCCCCCCGACAGCTCGCTGGGCAGCATGTGCTCGGCGTGGCCCAGCTCCACCAGCTCCAGCTTCAGCCGCACGATCTCCGACACCACGTCCTTGGGCAGATCCGTGTGGTGCACCAGCGGCAGCGCCACGTTCTCGGCGATGGTCAGCGAGCCCAGCAGCGCGCCGTACTGGAACAGCATGCCGATGCGGGTGAACAGCTGCTCGCGGGCGCGGCCCTTGAGCGTCGTCAGGTCCTGCCCCAGCAGCCGCACCTCGCCGCCCGCCGGCTCGATGAGCCCCAGGCAGTGCTTCAGCAGGGTCGACTTCCCGCCGCCCGAGCCGCCCAGGATCACCTTGATCTCGCCCGGCTTCACCGCGAAGTCGACGCCCCGCAGCACCGTGCGCTCGCCGTACTTCGCGATCAGCTGGCGGGTCTCCACCACCGGCGCCGTGCCGTGCCCGGGGATCACAGGATCACGTAGAACAGCACGCTGAACACGCTGTCGGCCAAGATGATGTAGAACAGCGACGCCACCACGCTGGCGGTGGTGGTGCGCCCCACCTCGCCCGCCCCGCCGCGCACGCTGAAGCCGAAGTGCAGGCCGATCAGGCCGATGCCGTAGGCGAAGGCCGCCGCCTTGAACAGCCCGCTCATCAGGTCGAAGGCGTTCAGGGCTTTGAGGAGCTGGGTGGCGAAGGCCGACCACGCGATGTCCAGGTAGAAGATGCCCACCACGAACCCGCCCAGGATGCCCAGCAGATCGGCCAGCGCGGTCAGCAGCGGCACCATCAGCACGATGGCCAGCAGCCGCGGCACCGCCAGGAACCGCAGCGGATCGAGGCCCATCACCTTGAGGGCGTCGATCTCTTCGCTGACCTGCATGGTGCCGATCTCGGCGGCGATGCTGCTGCCGCTGCGGCCGGCCACCAGGATCGCGGTGATCAGCGGCCCCATCTCGCGCACCACCGACACCCCGATCAGATCCGCCACATAGATCGCGGCGCCGAACTGCTGCAGCTGGTAGGCGCTCTGGAACGCCAGGGTCAGCCCCACCAGCAGGCTCACCAGCCCCACGATGGGCAGCGCCTGGCTGCCGATGTAGATGCACTGCTCCACCAGGTGCGCCCAGCGGGTGCGCCGCCAGCCCCACAGCGCTGCCAGCACGGCCAGCGAGCCGTCCACGGTGAGCCGGAGGAAGTCGCGGCCGGCGCGCAGGCCCTCGATGACCTGCCCCCCCACGCCCTCGAACAGGCCGGGCGGCTTGGGCGGCGGGATGATCTCGTCGGGCACCCGGAACATCTGCAGCGCCCGCTGCGCCACCGGGCTGGGGGCGTGCACCGTCACCTCGGCCCCGCTGGCCTGCGCGTGGCGCCAGGCGGTGACCAGGCCCGCCACGGCGGCCGAGTCCATGTCCACGATGCCCGACAGATCCAGCACCAGCCGCGCGCCCGCGGCCGGACGCTTGCGGGCCAGCGCCTTCAGCATCACCGGCACCGCGTCGCGGTCCAGCACGCCGGCGAGGACCAGCCCGTCGGCGCTGTCAGTGCATTGGAAATCGGTGCTCACGCGGTCTGCCACCCTCCCGCGCTTCGCGGTGGGGGGACCGTACTCCCGGCCGCCCCTCGCTTCAACGCTCGCCCTGCGCTAGGCTGCGCGGCCATTTCCAGGTGGAGCGTCCCCCATGTCCTACATGCCGGTCGTGCGCGTCTTCGCGACCACGCAGCGCCCCGACTACGAGAACCCCTGGCAGACGCAGTCCGCTCAGAACAGCACGGGGTCGGGGGTGGTGGTCGAGGGCCGCTACATCGTCACCGGCGCCCACGTCGTCGCCGACGCGACCTTCCTGCAGGTGCAGAAGAACAGCGACCCCGACAAGGCGGTCGCGCGGGTGGTGGCCGTGGGGCACGGCTGCGACCTGGCCCTGCTCACGGTGGATGACGACAGCTTCTGGGACGACCTGCCCGCCGCCGAGCTGGGCACCCTGCCCAACCTGCGCGACCAGGTGCAGGTGGTGGGCTTCCCCACCGGCGGCGACGAGCTCAGCGTCACCGAGGGCGTGGTGTCCCGCATCGAGGTGCAGCGCTACAGCCACAGCCAGCGCTACCTGCTGGCGGTCACCGTGGACGCCGCCATCAACGCGGGCAACAGCGGCGGCCCGGTGTTCCAGGGCGACACGGTGGTGGGCATCGCGTTCCAGACCCTCGCCGACGCCGAGAACATCGGCGAGCTGGTGCCCACGGTGTTCATCCGGCGCCTGCTCGAGGCCGCCGCCCGCGGCCAGAACCTGCACGTGCCCGGCATCGGCGCCGCCACCCAGGGCCTCGAGAACCCCACCCTGCGCCGCCACCTCAAGATGCCCGACGGCCAGAGCGGCGTGCTGGTGAGCGCGGTGGCCTTCGGCAGCTCGGCCTGGGGCGTGCTGCAGCCCGGCGACGTGCTCTGCAGCATCGACGGCCACCGCATCGCCAACAACCAGACCGTGCGCTACCGCGACCGCATCCGCACCCACTTCGCGGTGGTGCTGGCCGACCACCACGTGGGCGACCAGATCCCCATCACCTGCCTGCGGCAGGGCGAGCGCATCGACACCCACATCACCCTCGCGCCCCACGTGCACCTGGTGGCCGCGAGCCGCTACGACACCCAGCCCGACTGGTACCTGTGGGGCGGGCTGGTGTTCCAGGTGCTGTGCCGCGACTACCTCGAGACCTGGAGCAAGTGGTGGGCGAACGCCCCCCGGCGCATGGTCGACCTGTACTACAACGGCGAGCGCACCGAGGGCCGCCAAGAGGTGGTGGTCATCGGCCAGATCCTCGCCGACGAGCTCACCGTGGGCTACGAGGGCTTCTACAACCGCACGGTGGCGCAGATAAACGGCCGCGCGCCCGTCGACCTCGCTGATCTGGCCCGCACGCTGGACGGCGCCCAGGGCACCCTGGAGCTGGTCACCGACATGGGCGAGGTGATGGTGTTCGACGCCGCCGCCGCCCGCGCCGGGCTCGAGCGCGTGCTCACCCGCTACCGCATCCCCACCGATCGCTCCGAGAACCTGGGCCCCGCCTCGACCTGAGCAGCGGCGCCGCATGGCCGGGCGGTGGGCGCGCCCACCCGCGCAGGTCACCGCCGACCTTCGGCGCCGAGACCGGTCAAGTTGGCCTCGAGGCCAGCCGTTCTCCACGTCAACATCACCCACACGGCCACGCCGTCTCAGCCCCCGCGTTGCACGCCCAACCGGCCCAGCCCCTGTGGAGAGACCAGTGCGCATTTTCGGACAGCATGGGCCGCGGTGGATGCTGTCGCTGTTCGGGATCCAGCGCGACCTGATCGAGGCCCTCAGCCAGGGCGCGTCGCCCAGCGACGCCCTGAAGCCGCTGATGGACGCCCTCCGGCACCTCGACGACGACCTCATCTGCTCCACCCTGCAGCTCCGCGACCAGCGGCTGTGGTCCCTCGAGACCAGCCAGCTCCCCGCTCGGTACTCCGCCGCCATCGAGGGCATCGCCATCGGCGACGGCGTGGGGAGCTGCGGGACCGCGGCCTACCGCGGCGAGACCGTCATCAGCCCCGACATCGCCCACGATCCGGCCTGGGCGACCGTCACGGACGTGGCGGCAGAGGCCGGCCTCGCGGCCTGCTGGTCGGTGCCGATCCGGGGCCACGGCGGCCAGATCCTCGGCACCTTCGCCCTGTATCACCGGCGCCCGCGCACGCCCCAGGGCGATGAGCTCGCCCTGATGGAGGCCGTCGCGCGGATCACCGGCGCCGTGCTGGACTCCGGCCTCGTCGCCAACACCCTGGCGGCCGAGCGCCGCGCCCTCGTCGAGGACCGCGCCCTGCTCAGCGCCCTGCTCGACAACAACCCCGACCTGGTCTTCTTCAAGGACCTCGAAGGCCGGTACGGCGCCGCGAACGCGACCTTCTTGACCTGGGTGGGCCGGGACGCAGGCGAGGTGCTGGGGCGAACAGACCACGACCTCTTCCCCCGCGAGCAGGCCGAGTTCTTCCGCGCCCACGATCGGCGCGCCCTCGAGTCCCCCCAGCCCCACCAGAACGAAGAGTGGCTCGACTGGCCCGACGGCGCGCGGCTGGTCGAGATGAAGAAGACCGCCGTGCGCACCCCCGACGGCGCCCCCCTCGGCGTCCTCGGCGTCGGCCGCGACGTCACCCATCACTACCGCGACGCCGAGCGCTTGCGGGTCCTGGCCGACACCGACGCGCTGACCCAGCTCCCCAACCGCCGCGCGCTGTGGCGCCGCGCGCGGGCCCTGTTCGACACCCGCGCGCCCACCCACCCCGTCAGCGTCGCGATGATCGACATCGACCGCTTCAAGGTGCTCAACGACACCGCCGGCCACGAGGCGGGCGACCGCGCCCTGGCCGGGTTCGCCGCGTGCCTCAAGGCCGAGCAGGGCCCAGACGACATCATCGGCCGCATCGGGGGCGAGGAGTTCGCGTGGCTCTCGCCGGGCGCCCCCGTCGACGCCCTGGCGGCCCGGGTGGCCCGCGCCCGCGAGCGCGCCTGGGGGGAGCACGGGCTGCGCTTCTCGGCCGGGCTCACGGCCGGCACCGAGGGCGACTTCGAGGACACGCTGCGCCGCGCGGATCGCGCCCTCTACGCGGCCAAGACCAGCGGCCGCGACCAGAGCGTCATCGACTGATCGACCCCCCCACCCCGCGCCGCCGGTGGGCCGGGCGCGCGGCCCCCCCTTGCGCCGACCCGCCCCGCCGACTCCAATGGGCTCGACCCTGTCGCCCAAGGAACGCCATGCGCGCCCTGTCCCGCTCCCGTCTGCGGCCCCGGCTGCTCACCGCCCTGCTCGCCGCCCTGCTGTCCGTGAGCGTGGGCGCCGCGTGGGCGGCCCCCGAGACCCTCGCCAAGGCGGGGGTCAACGTCACCCTGCCCGAGGGCTGGACCGCCCAACCAGACGCGGGGGGGCTGGTGGTGATGTCGCCCGATCAGGCGGTCACCGTCACCCTGCTGCCCGTGGCCAGCTACCAGCTCCAGGCGGCGCTGGAGGCGCTGGAGTCCACGCTGCAGGCGCAGTTCAAGGATCTGACCATCGGCGCGCCCACCGAGACCGTGGTGCACGGCATGGCCGGCATCCACAGCGTGGGCACGGGCACCATGGACGGCACCCCCGTCGCGATCCAGCTGCTGATGCTGCAGGCGCCGCAGAGCCGGCTGATCGTGCTGAGCCTGATGCCGGCCGCCCTCGCGCCGCGCTGGGCCAAGCCCATCGACGGCCTCATCGCCAGCCTGGCCCCCTCCCCCGAGGCGCTGCTCGCCATCGAGCTGATGCAGCGCCAGGCCGCGGCCCAGCCAGCCAGCACCCCCGCCCCCACGCCCACGAGCGCCGCCCCCAAGGGCGCGGCGCCCCCACCGAAAGGCCCCTGACATGGGACTGTTCAACCGC
>JAUHVS010000849.1 GCA_030424955.1 bacterium
ACCGGACGCTGAAGTGAGGGCCGACGTGTACACGACGACGACCCGCAACGGGGTGATCCGCGCGAGCCGACTCCTGGCGCTGTTGGGGCTCTTCTGTGTGATGCCCACGGGCGTGCAGGCGGCCAGCATCCAGGGGCCCAAGCGCTCAGCGCTGGAGCGCCTGGAAGAAGGTGACGCGATCCGCAAGCGGCTGCTGCTGCGCGGCGGGCGCTTCGAGATCACGCCGGCCTTCGGCTTCACCATGAACGACGCCTTCCAGCGTAACCTGCTGGTCGGCGCGAGCCTCACGTACAACTTCACCGACAGCCTGGCCATCGGGGCCACCGTCCTGGGTGGCTTTGGCTTCGACTCGGCGCTGGCCGAGCGCGTGGCGGCGGAGCGTCCGGAGCGGACCAAGGCGGGGGCGTTCTCCAACGTCAACCTGCTGGCCAGCGCGGAGTTCATCTATACCCCGCTGATCGGCAAGTTCGCGGTCTTCGGCCGGCACGTCTTCAACTACGATCTGCACGTGCTGGCTGGCGTTGGTGGTAGCCTTGTCAGTGGGGGCGAGGATCTCGACGACTTCGCCTTGGCGCCGGTGGTCGGCATCGGCCTGCGTACCTTCCTGACGCCGGGGATGTCCATCACCATCCAGCTGCGCGACTACATCTACTCTTCGGCCCTTAACGCTGTCCCCAGCGTGGAGGGGACGGGCGACGTGGACAGTGAGACGGGGTGGTCCAACAACTTCGCCCTCACCATCGGCTATGGCTTCTCCTTCCCCCAGGAGCCGAAGCTGACCGACTGAGGGGCACCTCGGCACTTGACCCTCAAGCACAGGCTCTTTGGAACCGCAGCCCGTCGCTGGACGATGCTGCTGTTGAGCAACACGGCCTTCTATGGGGCCGGTTACTGGATTCATGACTACATTGACCACCGGGCCTCGTCCCCTGGCTTGAGCTTTGCGCTCGTGGCCCTGTGGATGGCGCTGGGCGTGTTGGCGGGCCTCGTGACCGTCATTGCCCTCGGCAAGTGGTTGGTCCAGCGGGACTTCATCGACAAGTTCCTGCGTGACGAGATGGCCGATCTGGACGCCCGGATCGACGGTCGCGCGCCGGAGGTCGAGGACGATCCTGACGCCGAACTGGTCATCCCGACCAAGGACGGCAGCATCCGCTTCTGGCTGCTCTTCCTGGTGCTGTCGGTCGCGGGTCTCACGGTGTCCAACCAGGTGGGTGGCCGCTTCCTCGGCCGCTACACCCACCCTGGCGTCGCCGTCGTGCACATGCGGTCGCCCGATCCGGCGGTGCGCCGCACAGGCTTGAACATGCTGGCCAGCCGCTTGGACTTCGACGCGAGCGAGGCGGTGGCGCGGGTGGTGCGTGCGTCTCTGTCGGACCCAGACGAGGGCGTCGCAGCCCGTGCGGCGTTCGTGGCGGGCAGCCTGGGCGTCGACGCGCTGAGCCCCGAGCTGGCCGAGATGGTCCGGACCCACCCTGCGCTCGCCTTTGTCACCATGATCTCGCTGGCCCAGATTGGCCACAAGCCCAAGCCGGCGCCCAAGGCGAGGCTCGCGGCGGCCAGCCTGGTGGATGAGCCGAACGCGCTCGCTGAGCCCATCGCCATGGCGTACATGCTGGGCATGCTGCGGGTGCCGGCCATCGAGCGCCTGCGCGCCATCTACGCCGACGGCGTGACGAAGGGGGACGAGGCGCTCCGGCTGGCCGCGATCTGGGCCCTCGCGCACCTTGAGGATCCGCAACTGCTCCAGGTGCTGGTCAAGGCCCTTGAGGATGAGTCCCTCGCCGTCCGTTGCGCCGCGGTCGGCGGGCTGGAGGGGTTGGTTGTCTTTGAGGCCTCCGCGCCGCTCCGGGCAGCCTTCGAGCGCTCGAAGGATCCGCTGCTGCGCTGCCCGGAGGTGCTGCTGCCGGTGCAAGAGGACGGCTCGCCCATCGCCTTGGTGCTGGCCCGCAACTACGAGTTGGCGCTGGTTAGAGCCTTGGCCACCACGGACGATCCGCTGCTCCTGCGCTGGCTTGTCGACCACCAAGAGGGCCGAGAGCACCGCACACACAAGCTGATGCGGCTCGTGTGGGAGCGCCTCAAGCAGAAGGACGACAACGGGCAGCTGCGAGGGCTGCGCCAGCGTCGCCTGCAGCTTGAGCGACTGCAGGCGGCCCAGCTGGGTCGCCCGGATGCCGGCGCCGCCAGCGATGGCGGCGGATCACAGGCCGCCGATGCGGGCGTACCGGACGCGAGCCCCGCCGCGCCCACGCCATAGCCCGGAAGGCGCCCGCGCCGTCCCGACCAACTCGCAGCGCGCTGGCTGCGTAGGCTGTCCGATACCGGGGG
>JAUHVS010000850.1 GCA_030424955.1 bacterium
ACCACCGACGCGCGGTTGCGACGTTCGCGCGTGCGGTGTTAGCGTGCCCCACTCGGCCATCACTTGGTCGAGGGCAGGAAACACGCCCGTTGCAAGGACGCAAAGTGCGCCAGCCTTATAAGACCGGTCTCCTTTGGCTCATCCTCATCGTCACCTTCCTGATCATCTACCGGGTCTTTCCCGGCAGTGGGCAGGGGGGCGAGGAGCTGACCCGTGGTCAGTTCCGGGAGCGCGTTGAGCAGGGGCAAGTCAAGAGCCTCGAAGTCGATGGCGACGAGATCCGCGGCACCTTGGCCGACGGAGACAAGCGCTTTGTCGTCTACGGCCCCATCCCAGACAGCTTCCACGAGGCGCTCGAGAAGAAGGCCCAGTCCGACACCAACTTCGTCTTCAAGTACCGGCCGGCGGAGAAGGACACCTTCCTGCAGAGCCTGGTGATCTCGTGGCTCCCGATGCTGGTGCTGTTCGTGATCTTCTTCATCTTCATGCGGCAGCTGCAGAGCGGCGGCGGCAAGGCGATGTCGTTCGGCAAGAGCAAAGCCAAGCTCTTGAGCGAGTCGAGCAAGAAGGTCACCTTCGACGACATCGCTGGGGTCGAAGAGGCGAAGGACGAGCTGCAGGAGATCATCCAGTTCCTGCGAGACCCCAAGCGCTTTACTCGGCTGGGAGGGCGCATCCCGAAGGGCGTCTTGATGATGGGCCCGCCTGGGACTGGCAAGACGCTGCTGGCCCGCGGGGTTGCCGGTGAGGCCGGCGTGCCGTTCTTCAGCATCTCTGGGTCGGACTTCGTCGAGATGTTCGTCGGCGTGGGCGCGAGCCGCGTGCGGGACCTGTTCGAGCAGGGCAAGAAGAACGCCCCGTGCATCATCTTCATCGACGAGATCGACGCGGTCGGCCGCCACCGCGGCGCCGGCCTCGGCGGCGGGCATGATGAGCGCGAGCAGACCCTCAACCAGCTGCTGGTGGAGATGGACGGCTTCGAGTCGAATGAGGGCGTGATCCTGATCGCGGCCACCAACCGACCCGATGTGCTCGATCCCGCGCTGCTGCGGCCCGGGCGCTTCGACCGGCGCGTGACCGTGAACCGGCCCGACGTTCGCGGCCGTGAGCAGATCCTGCGGGTGCACACCCGGCGCGTCCCCCTCGACTCGGACTCGGAGATGGCAGTGATCGCCCGGGGGACCCCCGGGTTCAGCGGCGCCGACTTGGAGAACCTCGTCAACGAGGCGGCGCTGCTCGCGGCTCGCTTTGGTCGGGACGTGGTGACCATGGAGGACTTCGAGGCTGCGAAGGACAAGGTGCTCATGGGCACCGAGCGGCGCTCGATGATCATCTCCGACAGCGAGCGTCGCACGACGGCCTACCACGAGGCCGGGCACGCCCTCGTCGCTCGGCTGCTGCCTGGCACGGATCCCGTGCACAAGGTGACCATTATCCCGCGCGGCCGCGCGCTCGGCGTGACGCAGCAGCTGCCCACCGAGGACCGGCTGTCGATGACCCGCGAGTTCGCCGAGAACCGGATCGCGATCATGATGGGCGGGCGGATGGCTGAGGAGATCATCTTCAACCAGATCACCACCGGCGCGGGTCAGGACATCGAGGTCGCCACCGCGACCGCGCGCCGGATGGTGTGCGAGTGGGGGATGAGCGACGTGCTGGGCCCGTTGGCCTATGGTCAGGCCGAGGGCGAGGTGTTCCTCGGTCGAGACTACAACCGGGGGCGAGACTTCTCAGAGCAGACGGCGGTCGAGATCGACACGGAGATTCGCCGGATTGTGATGGAGGGCTACAACACCGCGAAGCGCCTGCTGACGGAGAACATCGACAACCTGCGTGACCTCGCTGAGGCGCTGCTGGAGCGTGAGACGCTCTCAGCTGAAGAGGTCGACATGGTGATCCGCGGTGAGGTGCTGCCGCCGGTGAAGAAGTCTGCCGAGCCCGGCGCGCGGCGTCCGAAGTCGAGCTACGCGTCTCAGGACAAGGCCCGAGCCGGGGCGTCGCCCGTGGTGGCTGAGGGGCAGGTCGACGGCGTCTGAGTCGCCGCCCCGTTGGGGCGTCGAGGGGGGATCGGCCTGTCCAGCGGACGGGCCGTTTGTATTTTCGGGCGCCTGGGTCGCCCGATGGGAGGGGCCGTCGTGCGATGGCGTTTCAGTGGGCGAGACTGGGGCTGGGGCCCTGCTGACCGCGCACGCGTCATGGCCGTCGTCAATGTGACGCCGGACTCCTTCTCCGATGGCGGACGTTTTCTCGATGTCTCGCAGGCGGTCGCCCACGGGCGTGCGTTGCTGGCCGCGGGGGCTGACGTGCTGGATATCGGCGGGGAGTCCTC
>JAUHVS010000851.1 GCA_030424955.1 bacterium
GGGCCTCACCCCTGATGAGGTCCTGGCCTGCCCCGACTGCTACGACCCCGAGTGGGGCTACGACGGCCCCGAGATCGCCGTCGACGGCGAGGCGCTGAGCGTCAAGCTGCGCGACGAGGTCGAGGTGCCCCGCGAGCGCCTGGCGGCCCTGTTCGCCGCCAACCCCTACCTCACCCGGCTGTTCACCCGGCTCAGCCCGGCCGAGATGGACATCGACCCGATGTTCGCCTTCAACCCCGACCTGGGCGAGGTGCCCCAGACCCGGAACGCCGAGCGCCACGTCGGCTGCGACGCCGACGGCTTCCCCGACTTCGACAACTCGGTGGTGCGCCTGGCCGACGGCCAGCAGATCGCCCTCGAGGACGGCCAGATGCCCACCGCCGTGGTGCGCCAGGACGGCGAGACCGTGCGCGGCCAGGGCGTGCAGGCCGCCGCGCTGGTGGAGCAGGCCTTCGCCGCCGGCCAGGGCGAGGTGGTCGACACCCACAGCGATCCCCGCAACGATCCCCTGCCCGGCGCCCGCACCGGCGGGGGCGGCGGCTGCAGCTGTGACGCCACCGAGGGCAGCGGGCGGGGCCTGCTGGGGCTCCTCGCCCTGCTGGCCCTGGCGGTCCCCCGGCGTCGGCGCCGCGGCTGACCCCGGCCCCCGCGCCCGCGCTGAGGCGGACGCCTCCGGGCACAGCGCCCGCGACAAACCGTGCAACACTGTCGCACAGCGTTGACACACACGCGCCCGCGCCGCGCACACCGGGCGCCCTCCTCCACTCGGCACGCATCGTGCTTTGACGTGGCCCATCGACGGCGCCGCTGCCCCGTGGCGGCCGCCCACCCGAAGGAGCCGCCATGTCTGCTGCTGATTTTGTCATCGCCCACGCCACGGACCTCGCCGCCGACGGGGGCATCGCCTTCGCCCACGGCGTGGCGCTGGCCCGCGACGGCGGGTGCACCCTGGTGTCGCTGCACGCCAACCCGACCGCCGGGGTCGCCGCCCGGGATCTGCCCACCGCCGAGGCGCTACAGGCGGCCTGGGCGGCCGAGGGGGGCCCGGCCCCTGCGGCGGTGGTGCATGAGCGGCGCACCCACGACTGCTGCGAAGATCCCGTCGACACCCTGCTGGACGCCATGCGCACCCTGCAGCCCGATCTGCTCGTGGTCGGCACCCACCGGATCAGCAGCCTGGGCCGCCTGTTCAAGGGCTCGGTGAGCGAGGCCCTCGCGCTCAACAGCGTGTGCCCCACCCTGTTCCTGCCCATCGGCGAGGGCGGCTTCGTCAGCGCTCAGGGGATCAACACGCTCGCCCGCGTGCTGATCCCGATCGGTGACGAGGCCGCCGCGGCCCGCGCCATCGAGACCGTCACGCGGCTGGCCGAGCGGTGCGACGTCGCGCACCTGGACGTGCACCTGCTGCACGTCGGCGCGGGGGACCCCATCGCCGCGCTCGCGCTGCCCGAGGCCCCGCGCTGGACCTGGCACCGCCGCGCCGCCGAGGGCCCCCTCACCCGCGCCATCGGCGCGGCGGCCGACGCCGTGGGCGCGCAGCTGGTGGTGATGGCCACCCAGGGCCACGACGGGGTGCTCGACTTCCTCACCGGCAGCCACACCGAGCAGGTCATCCGCCACAGCCACTGCCCCGTGCTGAGCGTCCCCATCGCCTGAGCAGGGGCTCGCGCCATCGCGGCCTGCGCCGTCGGCCCCGGCGGCCCCGGCCCACCCTCCCCCGGCCCGGCCCCAGCCGACCCGCTGGGGCAGCCCGCCCCTTCCCCCTGCGCTGCGATTCTGCTCCACTGCGCCGTCCCAGGTGTCTTCACCCCTGCCGGAAGGAGGGCCCATGAGCGCCCCCACCGTTGCGGCCGACAAGGTCGTCTTCATCCAGTACACCCTCACCAATGACGCCGGCGAGGTCCTCGACCAGAGCGGCCCCGACAACCCGCTGTTCTACCTGCACGGCCACAGCAACATCGTGCCCGGCCTCGAGAAGGCCCTGACCGGCCTGGCCGTCGGCGACACCATCGCGGTCGCCGTCCCCGCCGAGGAGGGCTACGGCCCCCGGCAGCCCGAGGCCGTCCAGCAGGTGCCCCGCGGCGCCTTCAACGACATCCCGCTCCAGGTGGGCATGCAGCTGTTCACCCAGAGCCCCGACGGCCAGCCGATGCCCCTGTGGGTCAAGGCCGTGGGCGAGTCCGAGGTGACGGTGGACTTCAACCACCCCCTCGCGGGCGTGACCCTCAACTTCGCCGTCGAGATCACCCAGGTGCGCGACGCGAACGCCGACGAGCTCAGCCACGGCCACCCCCACGGCCCCACGGGCACCGAGGGCCACC
>JAUHVS010000067.1 GCA_030424955.1 bacterium
CCGCGCATGTTGGGACATTGCAGAGTTGGGCGAATACATCGCCAGCGTCTGCAACAGCCCTAAAATGCGGGCAGAAGTTGAAGCTGTCTTGGCTGAAAAGGAGGCAGCGTAATGCTGCCGCTTTTCGGAGAAGTGCGGAGGCTCGCAATGCGCGAGCGCCGCGTAATTGTGGCGAAAGTTTTGCGCGCAGATGACAGCGTGCAGACCGTTCGATTTGGCCCGCGTGGTGGATGGAGAGTGCTGCGATGACCCGCGAACAATTCAAAGCCGCCCGCGAGGCTCTTTGCCTCAGTCAGAACGATCTGGCTGAGGTTTGGGGCATGGGAAAGAATGGTGGTCGCACGATCCGCAAATGGGAAGCTGGCGATGTTCCGGTGAACCCGATTGCGGCCTACTGCATTGCGTTGATGGTCAAAGCGCCGGAATAGGCGTGGCGCATAGGGCTAGGATGGCGGCAAGGCGCATGGTATGTTCCTTTGCAATGGAGAGAGAAATGGATTTTTACGGATACGCCGAGGACAACTGCCCGGCGACCACCAACGCCGCCCAGGCCGACGCCGACGGCGACGGGGTGGGCGACGCCTGCGACAACTGCCCGGCGGACGCCAACGCCGATCAGGCTGACAGCGACCGCGACGGCCGCGGCGACGTGTGCGACGCGCCCCCCGCCCCCGACGACCGGGACCGCGACGGGGTGCCCGACGCCGACGACAACTGCCCCGACACCCCCAACGCCAACCAGCTCGACCGCGACGGCGACGGGGTGGGCGACGCCTGCGACGCGCCCCCGGGCGACCCCACCCGGCTGCAGATCACCGCCCGCTGGCGCGGCGACAACACCAACGTGGATCTGCACCTGATCCACCCCAACGGCCAGTGGTTCGACGCCCGCTGGGACCTGTTCTCGGGCAACAGCCGCCCGGCCTGGGGCCAGCCCGGGCTGGTCAACGACAGCCGCGGGCCGGCGAGCGACGAGGTGATCCGCGTCGACGCCCTGGCGCCCGGCGAGTACATCGTGGGCGTGCTCTTCACGGCGGCCAACCCGGGCGCCTACGACCCCGCGCGGGTGGAGCTGACCCTGGACTGCGGCGAGCGCCGCTGGGCCTTCGGGCCGCAGGAGCTGGCCAACCCCGTCGGCGATCTGGAGGCCGGCGACCTGTGGCAGGTGGCCCGGGTGCGCCTGCCCGCCTGCGAGGTGGTCGAGTTCGGCGCCAACCGGGTGGTGCAGGCCAGCTGCTTCTTGGGCTTCTGCCCCTTCTGCCTGGGCTGCGCCACCGGCGTCTGCCAGGGCGTGGACTGCCCCTTCAGCGACTGCGATCCGCTGGCCGGCCAGTGCGTCGACCCCTGCGCCGACGTGAACTGCCCCCGCGGCGACGTGTGCAACCCGGCCGATCGCCGCTGCTACGAGGGCGGGCAGGGCGTGTGCGATCCCTGCGTCATCAACGGCCAGTGTAGCGGCGAGGGCACCGACCGCTGCCTGACCTACCAAGACACCGGCGAGCGCTTCTGCAGCCGCCCCTGCCAGGCCGAGCGCGACTGCCCGGTGGGCTACGACTGCCTGGCCCTGAACAACGACGACCGGGTGCGCTACTGCGCTCCGCTCATCGGCACCTGCTTCGACCGCTGCGGCGACGTGCAGTGCCAGGTGGGCTTGGAGTGCAACCCCCGCACCGGCGAGTGTGGCCGCCCCCTGTGCCGCGAGAACGCCGACTGCGAGCCCCTGGAGTACTGCGACGCCAGCAACCGCAGCTGCACCGCCACCGGCAGCGGCGCCGTACCCCCCGGCGGCGCCTGCCTGGGCGACCGCGAGTGCCAGCCCGGCAGCGTCTGCTCCTTCTTCGCCTGCCGCACCGTCTGCGACGGCGCCGACGACTGCGCCGCCGGCGAGCTGTGCCTGGTGGACCTGGGCGACCAGGGCCGCGAGGTCTGCGCCAACCTGGGCGGCTGACCCCTCCGGCCTCGGCCGCACACGACCTCACCGAGCGCCGGCGCCGCGGCGCTGCAGCCAGCTCAGGATGGCCCGGCGCGTCGCGTGGGGCCGCGAAGGGCGGGATCGCGTCCTGCGCGCCGTACATCATCAGCGCCGGCTGCCGGACGGTCGGAACCACGCCGGCCAGCGTGTGCCAGGTTCGGGCCTGCCCGACGTCGACCCCGCTGAGGACGCCTGGGCGCGCCGGCCGCTGTAGTCGCGCGGGCCCAGGGCCACTTGGGCCGCGGGGCCCATCTGCTATGCTCTCCCACACAGCCGCTCTTGGGGGGGATCATGCGCCGCTTCGCTCTGCTCGCCGCGCTGCTGCTGGGCTGCCAGCCGGACGTGCCGGACGACGATCCGCTGCCGCCCGGCGCTTCGGGCCCCGTGGCCCTCACCCGGCAGGCGCTGGCCCGCGACGGGCGCTGGGCGATCCCGGCCGACGTGCTCGCGGTGGCCAACCGCGCCACGGTCACCATCACCGACGCCGGCCCCTGGCGCGGCGAGGCGAGCTGCTCGGGCACCTTCACCCAGGGGGCGCAGCGCTTCAAAGCCTGGACCCTGGCCCACTGGCCGCAGGTCACGGGCGTGGGCGGCTACAGCTGCCGGGCCATCAACGGCAACGGCGCGGTGACCTCGATCCACGCCGTGGGCCGCGCCCTCGACATCTTCATCCCGCTGGACGGCGGCCAGGCCGACAACGATCTGGGCGACGAGCTCGCCAACTACCTGCTG
This sequence comes from bacterium, assembly GCA_030424955.1. GTDB lineage: Bacteria > Myxococcota_A > Bradymonadia > UBA7976 > UBA1532 > JACKDL01. The sequence continues at coordinate 2,705 of JAUHVS010000067.1, forward strand.
GTGCACGCCGACGAGATGGGCATCCAGCGGGTGATCTGGGATCGCAGCTACTGGCGGGCGGGCAACACGCCGCGCGAGGGTGAGTACGGCGGGGCGCACCCCCACCACGACCACCTGCACGTGGAGCTGTCCGTCGAGGCCGCCGAAGAGCGCAGCCCGTTCTTCGTGGCCGGCCTGCCGCCCCCCGACCGGGGGCCCTGCGGCCCGGCCCTGCCCGCCGCGGGTGGGCAGATCGACGACAGCGACGCCTGCTTCGCCGCGTACGGCCCGGCCCAGTACTGGCGCAGCGAGGGCGGCGCGGGCGTGGGCGGCAGCCTGCTGTGGACCAACGCCTTCAGCGGCGCGAACCCCTCGAACTGGGCCGAGTGGCGGTTCCGGGTGGCGGCGGCGGGGGACTACACCGTGGCGGTGAACACCGTGGCCGCGTGGTCCCGGCACCCGGCCACCCGCTACGCCGTGCGCCACGCCGGCGGCACCGCCGAGCCCGTGGTGGATCTGGCCGGCCGCGACGGCTGGACCGAGCTGGGCGACTTCACCTTCGCCGCCAACACCGAGTACTCGGTGCGGCTGTTCGACAACTACGCCCAGGCGCCCGGCGCCGACGTGCACCTCACCGCCGACGCCGTGCGGCTGCGCCCCGTCGCGCCCCCGCCGGTGGTGGACGCGGCGGTGCCCGCCCCCGACGCCGCCGCGCCCGTGCGCGACGCCCAGGCGCCGCCGGTGGACGCCGCGCCCTGGGACGCCGGCCTGCCCCAAGACGCCGCCGCGCCCCGCCCGGACGCGCGGCCGGTCGATCCCGACTGGGGCACGCCGGTGCGGCCCGACGGCGGCCCAGCCGGCGCGGTGGACGCCGATCTGTGGGACGGCGCGCCGCCGGTCGAGCGGTCCTTCAGCAAGATCACCGGGGGCTGCGCCGCGGCCGCTGCCCCCGCAGGGCCGGCGGCACCGAGCGGCTGGGCTGGGCTCGCGCTGCTCGGCCTGCTGGGCCTGGGTCGCCGCCGGGCCCGCCGCCACCGCGCCCCCCGCTGAGCCGCCCGCCCCCCCGAGGCCCTGACCTCATCCCCCCGACCTGGAGCCCGCCATGGATCCGCAGACCCTGTTCTGGGACCTCGCCTACGTCCTGTTCGCCGAAGATCACCGCGTGACCGAGGGCACCATCATGGGCGGCCGCTGCCTGCGGGTGGGCAAGGAGTTCCTGGCGCTGGTGGCCCACAAGGACGCCGGGCTGGTGGCGGACGGCACCGGTCAGCCCTTCGGGCCCGGCAAGCAGGTGTTCAAGGAGTGGGTGTTGGTGCCCACGCCCGACGAGGCGCTGTGGCTGGCGCTGCTGCGCGAGGGCGTGGCCTTCGTCGGCTGAGCCCCCAGGGGTCGGGGGCGACCGGCGGCGGTCGACCGGGGGGCCCGGCCGGGCGCCCGCCGGTCAGCCGGCGGTCAGCTGACCGAGATGCCCAGGCCCGCCAGGTACTCGTCGAGCTGGGTCTGCTCGCCCCAGTCCACCAGGCCGCTGAGCAGGTCGTAGCCGCGCTGCACGGTGCGGGCCGCGTTGCGGGCCGACGTGCTCGCCTTCGGGTCGCGGGCCTTCGGGTCGATGGACTTCAAGATCTTCTCGGCCTCGCGCTTGTTGCGCGCGGTCTTGAGCACCTTGAGCGACGCCGTCTCGCTGGTCTCGTCCCACATCCACGACGCCTGGGTCAGCCGGTAGATGGCCATGCCCTTCGCCTCGGGGGTGCCGCGCTCGAGCAGGTAGGGGGCCTTGTTGGCGAGGATGTTCTCGGCCATGTCGGTGATCTTGCCCTGGTCGTCCCACCACGAGGCGAAGTTCGCCACCAGGTAGAGGCCCAGGCCGATGGGGCCCAGCACGCCGGCCATGGCCGAGCCCACCATCATCTCGCTGGCCTGAATGAAGGCCTCGAAGCTCATCTCGAGGATGCGGCCCCAGTCGGCCTGCGTCAGCAGCGCCCACAGGAAGTCGAGGATCTGCTGGATGGAGATCTTCGCCTCGACCCCGCCGCCCAGGCCCACGCCGATGGTCAGCTCCGCCTTGAAGAAGATGCGGAAGGTGCCCTCGCTGTCGATGTGCACGTAGAACTTCACGGTGGCGCCGATGCCGGCGGCCGCGCTGCCCTTGAGGGTGATCTCGGCCAGGACCTTCCACTCGCGGCTCTCGGGGTTGTACCACTCGAAGCCCGCGCCGACCTTGCCCTCGACCTTGACGCCGGCGAAGGCCTCCAGGCCCGCGTCGACGCCCATGCCGACCTTGCCGTCCTCCTGGGGCTTCCAGGCGACGGTGGCGGTGCCGGCCAGCTCGGCGGTGGCCCCGATGAAGCCGCCGACCTCGCCCATGATCTTCAGGCGCAGGCCGATGTAGTGGCTGGGATCGCTGCTGACGGGCAGCCGCAGGCCGGTCTGGTTGGGCAGGTAGAAGTTGGCGTCCGCCTTGCCCTCGATGAGGCTCACCGAGCCGCCGACGCTGATCTTGGCGGTGGCCTTGCCGGCGTCGCGGTCGAACTCGCCGGTGGTCTTGGCCTGGTAGGCCCAGCGCAGGAACTTCACCTCGGCCGAGGCCGTCAGGTGGCCGTCCGGGCTCTGGTACTTGCCGCCCACGCCCTTGCGGAACAGGCGGGGGTACTTCTCGAAGAAGGCGTCGGCCTGGGCGCCGCCGAGCATGCGCGCGAGCAGGGAGGGGTGGGCCGAGTCGATGAAGTCGAGGAGGGTGCCCTCGTCCTTGCAGAACTCGTGATCCCACAGCTCGAACTTGGGCACCGGGCGGTTGTTCTTGCCGTCCTTGGTGCCGACCACCTTGCCGAACTTCTGGGTGAGCTTGCTGCCCTTCACCTTGTTGGCGAGGGTCGCGAACTTCTTCTCGCCCACGTAGATGGGCACGACCTTCTCGTTCGACTTCTTGTACCAGAACTCCTTGAGCTCCGGGATGCCGTGGGGGTCGCTCGGATCGCCCTTGGTGTTGGTGATCGCGAGCAGCTCCTTGAGGGTCGGGTTGACGGCGTTGAGCTGCTGGTCGCGGGGGCGATCCTTGGCGTCCTGGCGGGCCTGCTTGAGGGTGGCCGCCATGCGCGCGAGCTTGTCGTTCTCGCGCATCAGCGTGGCCAGCATCGCGGGCGTCACCACGTACACCATGTCGCTGGCGGCGTCGTAGAGCAGGAACTCGTCGTCCGGCGGCACGTCCGTCTCGCCCGGCACCACCACGTCGTCGTCGTCGTCATCCACCTTGGGCGGCGGCGGGGGCGGCGGCGGGGGCAGCTCGCGGCGGTACTCCAGATCCCGCAGCACCTGGGCGAAGCGGGTGGGGTTGTAGTGGAAGTGCAGCGGATCGGGCAGCTCGGCGTCGGCCTGCAGGGCCGGGTACCACATGTACGGCTCGAGCTGCGGGCGCAGGCCCTCGGTCCAGAAGCGCGTCGACAGCGCCGCCATCATCGCGTCGAGATCCGCGGCCCACTCGCTGCGGAACTTCACGACGTAGTCCCGCAGCTTCTTGGCGTCGGGGTGGCTCGCGTAGAACTCCGCCACCTGCTGCGAGGTGATGTCGTCGCCCGGCAGCCAGGCGTCGGCCTTGAGCGTGCTGCGGATGACCGTGGGATCAGCGGTGTAGGTGCCCTCGTCCGCGACCTCGGTGAAGTCGTCGAACAGGTTCTCCTCGCTGAAGACCTCCCACTGGATCATCCAGGTGCCGGCGGCGGGGGTGTCGTTGCCCAGCACCCACAGCTGCTGCCCGCCGGCGATGGGCTTGTTGGGGTTGATGGGCTCGCCCTTGGCGAGCTCGCCCAGCAGGGCCTCGTCGATGCCGTCGCGGGCGGGGGTGCCCAGGGCGGCGAACTGCAGGGCCTTCCACGATGAGCCGCCCAGGTCGATGCGGCCGTCGGGGTTGGAGTACAGGTAGGTGTCCTGCAGGGTCTTGATGGCGTTGATGGTCTTCGACCCGCAGCCGCCGTCGATGGGCCCGCACTCGATGCCGGCCTGGGTCAGCAGGGTCTGCACCAGCTCGACGTCGGCCTTCTTGTTGCGGCCGCCGGCGCCCACCGAGGCGCTGAGCGCGTGCTCGGCGGGCCTGGTCAGCCAGCCGATCTGCTCGAGGGCGGCCTCGTTGGCCTCCAGGGGCAGGCTGCCCAGGTGCATGTAGAGCGAGAAGAAGCGGTAGTACTTGCTGTTGCGGTACTTGCGCTTCGAGCTGGCGCTGTTGAGCGCCGAGCCCCGCACCTCGTGCTGCACCACGATGAAGTTCGCGCTGCCGAAGGGGCCAGGGCCCTCGGCGGGCACGGGCGCCAGCCGGGCGGCCACCACCACGCCGTCGAACAGCGCGTGCACGGTGGCGCCTTCGCCCCCGTAGACGTGCACGCCGCCGTGCCAGACGGTGTTGTGGCCCAGGGGGAAGAACCCGCGGGCGACGTCCTTCTCGACGTGCTGGTGGTACTGCTCGACCACCTCGTCGGTGACCTCGCGGCCCTTGCCCAGATCCACCGGGAAACTGATGCGGATGTCGGCCATGGGGCTCCCCCGTGCGCAAGACCATGTGAACGCGGCGCCCGGTCAGGCGGCTGATCGATCCGCGCGCCCCCCGCGTCCGTCGGGGGCGAGCGTCGGCTGCGTCAGCCGGTCGTCACGTCGGCCAACCGCCGCAGGTGCTCCACCACGGCGATCGGGTTGAAGTGCCAGTGGGTGACGTCGGGCAGGCCCGCCGTCTCCCAGGCGTCTGTGTACCACTGATACGGGGCGACGGCGTCGGCCAGCCCCGTGGTCCAGAAGCGGCCGTCGAGGGCCTCGATGAAGGCCTCGAGGTCGGTGGCCCACTCGCTGCGGAACCGGCAGGCGCGGGTGCGCAGCTGGGTCGAGCGGGGATCGTCGCCGTAGAAGGCCGACACCATCTCGGGGGCGATGTAGCCACGCCCGGGGATCCAGTCGGCGCCGTCGAGGATCTGCAGGATGGCCCGGCCGTCGCCCTGGAAGGGGCTGTCGTCCTTGGCCACCTTGAAGGCGCCAAACAGCGAGCGATCGGCGATGCACTCCCAGTGCACGAGGTGCTGATCGGAGCCCTCGCCCTCGGGGCCCACGAACCACAGCGGCTGGCCGCCTGCGGTGCGGGTGTTGGGGTAGACGATCTCGCCCTCGCCCAGGGCCGAGATGAGGTCGTCGTCGAAGCCATCGACCGCGGGATCGGGGGTCACCCGATACAGCAGCTCGCCCCAGGTCTGGCCGTCGACGTCGATGCGGCCGTCCTGCATGTGGGCGAAGGCGGTGCGCTGGAAGGCGCGGATGCCGTTGATGGTCTTCTGGCCGATGAGGCCGTCGATGGGGCCGGGATCGATCCCGGCGCGCACCAGCAGGGTCTGCACCAGCTCGACGTCGGGCTTCTTGTTGGCGCCGCCCGCGCCCACCGAGCCGGTGATGGCCCAGCCGGGATCCTTGGCCAGCCAGCCGAAGCCGTGGAAGTCATCGCTGGCGGCGGCGGCCTTGGGGGCCAGGTGCATGTAGATCGTGAAGAAGTCGACGGTGTCGCGCTTGCCGAAGGGCCCGCTGGCCTGCACGGCGTTCAGGTCGGGCCCGCGCAGGCTGTGCTTGACCACGATGAAGTTGTGGCTGCCGAAGGGGCCGACGGCGTCGCTGGCGCTGGCGTTGAGCCGGGCGGCGACCACCACGCCGTCGAGCATGGCGTGCACGGGGGTGTCGGCGTCGGCGTACAGGTGCACGCCGCCGTGCCAGGTGACCGTGCGGCCGAGCGGGAAGAAGCCGCGCACGGCCTCGACCTCGGTGCGTGTGTAGTGCAGGGCGACGTTGCCATCGGAAGGCACAAGCCCACCGCCCAAGTCGACCGGGAACGAGACCGGACTGCTCGACATCGACACTTCCCCAGGCAGCCGGCAATTGGCCGAATGCCGCGTTGGCAAACCGGTCGCCCAACGAGGGGAGAGAGGCCACAAACCGTGCTTCTCGGCCCCAAAGGCGACACGCGGGCCACTCTAGCACCCCCACGCACGGTTTTCAGGCGGCGATGATGGATCTGTTTGGGCCGTGGGCGATCCGGGGGGGCGCCAGCGCCCGCCGCGGCGCCCCGGGCCGCCCCGTGTGCGCTCGACCCGGGGCGGCGCGGGGCGCCGCGCGCTCGCCGCGCGCCTGTGTTCGAAGGCCCCACCTGGGGCGCGCAGGGCGGGCGCGCTGCCCCCCACGCGGGGCTCGGCCCCTCTGAGGCGGCGCTGGCGGCTCGCTTGGCCGACGCGCCGGCCCGGCGGCCTGGGGCCTGGCGCTACCGCCGGCGCCGGGGGCGCACGCACAGCCCCAGCACGAGCAGCCAGGCCAGGGGCCCGGGGCCGTCGCCCGAGCCGTCCACGTCGCAGCTGCACGAGTCGGCGCTGCCCGGCGTCTCGAAGCTCGGGCTGCCGTCCGCCGCGCCGCCGTCGAGGGCGCCGCCCTGGTCGGCCCCGCCCGCCATGTCGGGCGCCGCGGTCATGTCGGGCACCCCCTGGTCGAGCGCAGCGCCCTCATCGGGCAGCACCGTCATGTCGGGCAGCACCGTCATGTCGGGCGCCACCGCCATGTCGAGCACGCCCTGGTCGGGCTCGACGCCCATGTCCCCGCCCGGGAGCGACAGCGGCTCCTTGGGGTCGAGGTAGGCCGGGATGCCGTCGCCGTTGGCGTCGCCCTCGGGGAACTCGATGAGGGTGCTCACGCCGTCGTTGTCGTCGTCGGGATCGAGGAAGTCGGGCAGGCCGTCCAGATCGGTGTCGCCCTCCAGGCTCTCGGTGAGCGTGGGCACGCTGTCGCCGTCGTCGTCGGGATCCAGGTAGTCGGGCGCGCCGTCGCCGTCGGTGTCGCCGCGGGGGCGCTCGAAGGCGGTGGTCAGGCCGTCCCCGTCGTCGTCCGAGTCCCGGTAGTTCGGGACGCCGTCGCCGTCCAGGTCGCCCTGGCCCTCGTCCACCGTGGGCACGCCGTCGCCGTCGTCGTCGGGGTCCAGCGCGTTGGGCAGCCCGTCCAGGTCCAGGTCGACGTAGCCCTCGATCCGGCTCGGCACGCCGTCGCCGTCGTCGTCGGGGTCCAGCGCGTCGATGATGCCGTCGCCGTCGGTGTCGGTGGCGGCGTCGGGATCGCCCAGCTCCACGAAGTCCAGGCGGCCGTCGCCGTCGCTGTCGTCGCCGTCGGGGTCCAGGCCCCAGCGCGCCTCGTCCTCGTCGTTGACGCCGTCGCCGTCGCTGTCGCGCTCGCCCGGGGGCTCCTCGGGCGGCACCACGGTGACGACGACCGCGTCGGCCTCGCTCACAAGGCGGCCGTCGCTGACCACCAGCTCGAAGACGTACTCGCCGCCCAGCAGGGGCTCGAAGGCCACGATCGGATCGGGGCCCGGCGCGGGCAGGCCGACGGCGGCCGGGCCGGCCACCAGGGTCCACGCGTAGTCCACCAGGGGCTGGCCGTCGGGGTCGCGGCTCGCGCTGCCGTCGAGCACCACCCGCTGGCCCAGCTCGACGCGCTGGTCGTCGCCGGCGTCGGCGATGGGCGCCGCGTTGGGCACGTCCGCGACCTCGACCTCGACCTCCACCTCGGGGCCGCGGTGGCGCCCGTCATCCAGGCTCACGGCCCACCGATAGATCCCCGGCTGCTGCGGCGCGCCGGCGGCCACCAGCCCGTCGGGGCGATCCAGGGGCACGGGCGGGCCGGCCACCTGCCGCCAGCGCGCGGTGAGCGCGTCGCCGTCATCGTCCACCGCCGCGCTGGCGTCGAGCCGCAGGGGCTCGCCCACGGCGCCGGCCTGGGCCACCACGCCCGCGGGGCGGGGCAGGGTGTTGCCGTCGGGCGCGGCGCCGTCCACCACCACCACCAGCCGGTCGGGCAGGCTCTGGTGGCGGGTGTCGAAGACCGCCAGATCGAGCTGGTACACGCCGGGCAGCACGGGGGTGAAGCCGGCGGTGCCGTCCTGCGGGGTCACCACCTCGGCCCGGCGGCCGCTCACCCAGTCCCAGGCCACCTGCAGCCGCTCGCCCGCGGGATCGTCGGGCGGATCCAGCGAGGCGCTGGCGTCCAGCTCGACGCGCTCGGGCACGCGGCTGATCAGGTCGGGGCCGGCGTCGGCGGTGGGCACCCGGTCGTCGGCGCGGTCCACCACCACCCACACGGCGCTCGGGGCGCTGGTGTGCAGGTCGTCGGCCACGGTCAGCTCGAAGCGGTAGCGGCCCGAGCGCAGCGCGGGGAAGCCCGGCGTGGGGCTCAGCGGATCGTCCAGCTGCACCTCGGGGCCCTCGAGCTGGCGCCACACGAAGCGCAGGGGATCGCCGTCGCCGTCGCCGCTGCCGGTGCCGTCCAGCCGCACCGGATCGCCCACCCGCACCCGCACGGCCTCGCCGGCGTCGGCGGCCGGCACGTGGTCGTCGGCGGCGTGCACCCGGTGGCGCACCACCGCCTCGCTCAGGGACTCGCCGTCGCCCACGGTGACCGCGAAGGTGTACAGGCCCGCGCGGCTGGGCCGCACCCGCGCCAGGGCGCCGTCGGCGGCCGTGAGCCACTCGACCGGCGGGCCGTCGCGCTGCACCCACTCGAAGCCCAGGGCCTGGCCGTTGGCGTCCTGGCTGCGGTCGGCCCGCAGGGGCAGGCCGGCCTCGCCCACGGCGTCCAGGCGCCAGTCCAGGCCCACGCCGGCGTCGGCGAAGGGCGCCAGGTCGAGCACGGTCACCCGCACCCGGTCGGGGGCGCTCTGCAGGCCCGCGCCATCGGTCACCACCAGCGCGAAGGTGTAGTCGCCCGCGACGGTCAGCACCGCCTCGGGCTGCGCGGTGTCGGCCCCGCTGAGGGCCACGTCGGCGGGGGCGCTGACCACCGCCCAGGCGTAGCCCGCCACGCCGTCGGCGGCGTCGCTCGCGGTGCCGTCCAGCACCACCCGGCCGGGCTCCACGCGCTGATCGGCGCCCGCGCTCGCGGTGGGCGGGGCCTCGCCCACGAAGAAGGTCACGGGCACCGCCACCGGCTCGCCGCCCGCCAGGGCCAGCTGCACGGTGGCGCGGAAGGGGCTCTGGGCCGGGTCCAGCCCCGTGGGATCCGCCGTGACCAGGGCCGCGCCGGGGGTCTGGCCCTGCGCGGTCACCGTCAGCCAGGGCGCGTCGCCCACCACCTGGGCCGTCCACGGCAGGGTGGCGGCGGGCGCGGTGGTCAGCCGCAGCGGCACGGGCGCCGGGGCGCCGTCCACCTCGGCGGCGACCTGCACCGCCGGCGGATCCACCAGAAGGGCCACCGGGGCGGCGGGATCGCGCACGAACACCCGCACCTCGACCGTGCGCTCGCCCCGCGCCGCCCCGCCCTCGGCCACCAGCGCGGGGCTGGTGACCGTCAGCTGGGCCCGGTACGGCAGGGCGCGGGCGGGCAGATCCACGGTGTCGAAGCGCACCTCCACCAGGGTCGGCGTGCGGCCGCCCGGGGGATCGATGCGCACCCAGGGCTGGTCCGACACCACCACCCAGTCGGTGGGCTCGGCGCTGCGCACCTGCAGCGCCTGCGGCGGCGTGGCCTGGCCGGCGACGGCGTTCACGTCGAAGAGCCGCGGCGTGACCACCAGCGCGCCAGCGGCGGCCTCGGCCTCGGCGGCGTCCAGGTCGTCGCCCGACAGCATCTCCAGGGTCACGGCGAGGGTCTGCTCGCCGGCGGGGCCCGCCACGGTGAGCGTGCCGTTCAGCACGCCCTCGGCCAGCCCCGCCAGGGCCGGATCGACCCCCACCCGCAGCTGCGCGGGCGTCTCGCCCTCGGTGTCCGAGAGCACCACCCACGGCACGTCGGCCTGGGCCGTCCACGGCCCCTCCGGCGGCGCGCTGTGGGTGATGTCCACCCGCTGCTCGGCGGGGGCCGCCCGGTCCTGGCTGGCCCGGAAGAACAGCTGCTCGGGGCGGGCCAGCAGCAGCCGGGCGCCCTCGGCGGGATCGATGCGCAGCAGGGTGGCCGGCAGCGAGGCGCCGCCGTCGGGGTTGGTCACCAGCAGGTCCTGCGGCCCCAGCGGGGCGTCGGGATCGATCTGGGCGGTGAACACCAGGGTGTCGTCGGCCAGCACCTCCTGGGTGAGGATCTGCACGCCGCCGCCCAGCAGCTCCACCTGCGCGTCGGGCTGGAAGCTGCGGCCGGTCAGGGTGAAGGCCACCTCGGGCTCACCCTGCCGCACCCGCGCCGGGTTCAGGCTCAGGGCCACCGGCACCGGGCGCACGGTGAAGGCCCCGAGCAGGCTCGCCTGGCCGCCGTCGGGGTGGCTGACCACCACGTCCCGCGGGCCGGGCGCGGCGCCGGCGTCGATCTGCAGGGTCACCTGCACCGCGCCGTCCACCACCAGCGGATCGAGGGCGGTGACGCCGCCCCCGGTGAGCCGCACCTGCGCCCCCGGCCGCACGCCCTGCACCGTCACGGTCACCCGCAGCGTGTCGCCGGCGAAGGCCTCGTCGGGCGCGATCCCCTGCACCACCGGCGCGGCCACGACCGTCAGGCCGTCGGCCAGCGCGCCCTGGGCGCCGTCGGGGGTGATCACCGTGACGGTCCGCGGCCCCAGCGGGGCGTCGGGGGCGGCGCGCAGGGTCACCCGCAGCGCGGTGTCGTCCAGGCGCTGCACGGCGTCGACGCTCACGCCCACGCCGGCCACCTGCACCACGGTGCCGTCCACCAGGCCGGCGCCGCGCAGCTCCACCACGCGATCCACGGCGCCCTGGCCGATGTCGTTGGGCAGCGCCGCGTTGATCCGCGGCCCGCTGCGCACGCTGAACAGGCCGTCGGCGCGCACGCTGCGGCCGTCGGCGAACACCACCCGCACGCTGCGGGGGCCCACCGGCGCGTCGGCGGCGACGGTCAGGGTGGCGTTGATGGCCGCCCCGCCCACCACGACGGGATCGGCGAAGACCACGCCGGGCCCGGCCTCGATGGCCTGCACCTCGCCGAAGTTGGCGCCCCGCAGCACGGCCTCGGCGGCCTGCAGGCCCTGGGGCGCGCTCGCGGGGGCCACGTCGTCCAGGCGGGGCGGGCCGCCGCCGCCCACGGTGAGCGCGTCGGCCAGGGCCACGGTCTCGGCGCCGCGGATCGCCTGCAGGGTGTAGGCGCCCTCGACGGCGTTGTCGGCCACGTCCACCGTCAGCAAGAACCGGGTGGCGCCCAGGCGCACGGCGTCGGTGACGGTGACGCCCGCGCCGGGCCCGGGGGCCTGGCACACGAAGCGCACGTCATCGGTGAAGGCCTGCCCACGCACGGTGAGCAGCAGCCCGCGATCGCCCCGCACCACCCGGTCGGGATCCACGCCCTCGATGGCCAGGCCGCTGCGCACCGCCACCGCGCCGGGCAGGGTGTCGAAGGCCCCGTCGGGGTCCAGCACCACCACGTCCCGGGCGCCCAGGGCCGCGTTGGCGGCCACGTCCACGGTCAGCCGCAGGGTCTCGGCGTCCACGCGCACCGTCTCGCCGAAGGTCAGGCCGGGGCCCGACAGGCGGGCGGTGACGCCCTCGCCGAAGTGCTGGCCGGTGATGGTCAGCACCACGCCCTGCGCCCCCCGATCCACGGCGGGCGGCGCCACGCCGGCGATCTGCGGCGGCGGCTCGGCCCGCTCGACGCTCAGGGCGCCGGGGGCGGTGATCTGCCCGCCGTCGGGGTTGATGATCTGCAGGTCGCGGGGCCCGGGGGCGGCCTGGGCGTCGACCACCAGGCGCACGCGGATCGTGCCGCCGTCGCCCTCCACCCGCACGCCCCCGCCGATCCGCACGCCGGCGCCGGGGCGCAGGGTCAGGCCGGGCTGGAAGCTGCGCCCCGTGATCACCACGTCGGTGCCCGCCCCCTGCACCAGGGCGTCGGGCACCACCGCCGCCACCACCGGGCCGCTGATGATCTGCAGCAGCGCCGGCCCGCGGGTCAGGCCGGCGTCCCCGAAGGTGCCCACGGCGTCGCGCGGGCCCAGCGGCGCCAGGGGATCGATGACCAGCCGCACCCGCGCCGCCTCGGGGGACAGCACCTCGACGGCCTGCACGGCGACGCCGGGCGCCCCCTCGAAGGCCACCGCCAGATCGGCGGGCAGGGCGGCGCCGCGCAGCAGCGCCTCCACCGTCTCGCCCTGCTGGATCCGCGCGGGCTCCAGGGCGAAGAACAGCGGGAAGCCCTGGTCGTACTCGTAGGCCCCGATGTCGGGGCGGGCCGCGGCGCCCTCGGCGCCCGGCAGGCTGCGGGGCCGCCCGTCGCGATCGCGCAGCGGCGCGTAGGCGGCCAGCAGGGTGCCCATGAGCTGGTCGTCGACCGTCATCTGTCCCGCCTCGCCGGCCGCGAACGCCGCCTGCAGCTCCGGCGCGACCGTGTATTCCAGCGCCTTGGCGCCGTCGCCGACCGCGCGGTTCGAGCGGATCACGCCGTCGGTGCCGACCAGGACGTTGTCCTC